>NZ_JADBUN010000292.1:0-19972 GCF_020245625.1 Microcystis sp. M049S2
AATTGAGATAGTTTGTGCCGCTTAAATAAAGAGGTTTTGATAACCAAATTAAAGCAGCTCTAAAGAGTTTTGAGTTAAAAGTTAAACTTCAAGTTTTCATTCAGGACGAATGTACTGATTAACTAATTTTTTGGGGAAAATTAGTTAAACCATCATTATAACATATAATTAATTTGCAAGAGTTCTAGTATAAACTCAAGTACATATACTCTAATACACTTAGTGCCAATATAGTTTAAGCAAAGTGCTGTTGAGGGAATTTTCCTTGATTAACCCGAAAATAGAAGCCCTACAAGTTTTTCAAGCCCTAGGGACGAGGATTTTCATAGTCATTGGCTAATCGATATCTAGAGACCCAAGATTTTGACTTCTCCAGCGAGAATTAGGTTCAAATAGAGTCGGGCCAATCACTAGACCTCTGGTAAAAATCAAAAATTGTCGAGGTTGATTAGGAGTCAGTGGCCAGTAGTCGGTCGTCTGGAGAACTAAGAATGAATAATAATCAATTAAATGCTCTATTTACATATTTTATGCCACTTAATCCTTATTTTTGACGTTTTTGAACCACTAAAAATTGATTATGCCAGAGGTTTACTGAAATCGTTAATATTAATTTTACTCTTGCCTTTTTAGATCTCCTGGCCCCTTGAAAAGCCCCATCTCATCCTGTATTCTGAGTCAGCGTAAGAACTATAAATGTCAAATCTCAATTGATCGACTTAAATCTTAAACTATAATCATTACCCGATCGCCCGGTATTGGAGGGACAAAACAACTCGTGAGTATAACTGATTTAATCCAAAAAGGCGGAGTGGCTATGTGGCCGCTGCTTTTTCTGTCTATTTTAGCTCTTAGCACTATTATCGAACGAATTTGGTTTTGGAGTCGCACCCTCCTTAGTGAGGGCCAGATTTTAAATCGCATTATGGAATCCGCCATCCGTAACTGGGATTTGGCAGCAAAAGTCGCTAGGGATTCCCGCAATCACCCCATCGGTAGCTATCTTTATGCTCCCCTGCGCTTAGAAAATCCAGATCCAGAGGTTTTTCACTTTGCCCTCGAGTCAGCTGCCGATGAACAATTATCTCTAATGAAACGGGGCGATAAAATCCTTGAGGCAGTCATCGCCCTTTCTCCCCTGCTAGGATTATTAGGAACGGTACTCGGTTTAATTACCTCTTTGGCTAATATTCAACTGAGTGACCTGGGAACTTCCTCCACAGCCGGAGTAACTTTAGGTATTAGTGAAGCTTTAATTTCCACCGCTACCGGCTTAATTGTCGCTATCTTTAGCCTCGCTTTCTATCGCATTTTTCAGGGACTCTGGTTCAATCAAGCTAGAATTTTTCGCAAGGCTGGCAGTGATTTAGAAATTATCTACCGTCAACGTTGGCTAGATGGAGAAGACCAACAATACTCCCTCAGTGCTAACCTAGAAAAACCCCTCGATCGCTAAGTCTCCCCCTTATAACCCATGGCCGAAACTAAATCTCTTAACCACAAAAAGTCAAAAAGTAGCCATATCACAGCCCGTCCGCTCAAATTATGGCATGATCAACACCGCATTCAAGAGGATGTGCAGGTTAATATCATTCCCCTGATCGATGTAATTTTCTGTATTCTCACCTTCTTTATTCTCGGTGCAGTGGGATTATCTCGCCAACAGGCTATCAGTCTTGATTTACCGAAAGCTAGTACCGCTACCACCCCGATGCGGGAAATGTTGGTGGTTAGTCTCGATGATTTCGGACAACTCTACGTCGAAAAACAGATGGTGACTCGCCTCCAGTTATTCGAGGCAATCAAGAATTATCATCAATATAGTCCCAATGGACTGATGGTACTGAATGCCTCCAGAAATGCCAGTTATAACGAAGTGGTTGGGGTTTTAGATCTACTGCGACAGGTGGGTGGCGATCGCGTGGCTTTAGCGACTCTATCGGGGGAAGCTAACAATCCCACAATAGAAAATAGCAATCCTTTGCCCAATTTGCCCACTAATCCTACCTTACCCGGTTTAACCAATCCTCTAGGCAGAAATTAACTAGGAATGGATGCGATAGCTGAGTAATTGTTCTTCGAGAGCTGCAATGCGATTGTAAGCCGCCGTCAATTGTGCCGTCAATCGGCGAATTTGGATTTCATCGGCAAAAGAATTTTCTCCACTGACAGCCGGGGCCTGTTTGCCACCGTGATCTCGGAGAATATCTTTATGATCGTAGAGGCTATTATCGGATAACTCGGAAAACCCGACCATTTCCAAGGATTCTCGCGGAGAACGACTCGATTTATCCCCAGCTAGGATAGCAATTTGCTGGCTGAGGCTTTCGACAATATCCTGTAGATGATCGACTTTCCGATCAAGACTGATAATCTGTTGTTGTAGTCCATTCATACAATTACCTAGGGATTAAGGAGGCTTCCCCTCTATGCTAGGCTCTGGAGGAAATGGACTATAACAATTTATGATTGATTTAACGATCCCTTTACTGCCCTTAACTGATCTTAATATATTGCCTGGGTCAACCGGCTGCCCCCGATAGCACTTCTATTAGAAATTAAGGTAAGCTGTTGAGCAGTAAGCCTCGATTTTAAGGAACTAAATTATGTTTAAAAATTGGTCTTTCGACGATTGGATGAATCATATCCTTTTTCTGGCTACAATTATGGCTTTGCTGGCGATTTGGCTGGGTAGATAATTAAAAACTATTTTTCTTTCCTGGTTTACCGAAAATTTGGGTTTAAGTTTCCCCGTCCATTTTACGGCAGGGAGTGTCAAAATAAGAAACAAAACCCTCAGCGATCGATAAGTACCTAAGCAAAATTAATTACACATTTCGATAAAGCTTTTGCCTCTTGCCTATTGCCTCTTGCCTATCTTCACTAGGAAATTTATTTTGCACGACTACTTATGACTGACTCAAACCCAAAAATTTGTATTCTCGGTGGTGGTTTTGGTGGACTCTATACTGCTTTGCGTTTGAGTCAATTGCCTTGGCAAGATCAACACCCTCCCCACATTACCTTAATTGATAAAAGCGATCGCTTTTTATTTTCTCCCCTTCTCTACGAATTAGTCACCTCAGAACTACAATCCTGGGAAATTGCTCCCCCTTTCAGCGAATTGCTCGCTAATACCCCCGTTGACTTCCAACAGGGAACCGTCACGGCGATCGATGTTAATAACCATAAAATAACCCTTGACAATCAAAACGATATATGCTATGACCGCCTCGTGATCGCCCTCGGTGGTCAATCTTCCCTTGACTTCCTACCCGGGGCCAGAACCCACGCTATCCCCTTTCGTAGTCTAGAGGATGCCTATCGTCTTCGGGATCGACTCAAAACCCTAGAACAATCCGATCGCGATAAAATTCGGGTCGCCATTATCGGGGGCGGTTATAGCGGCGTAGAATTAGCCTGTAAGCTGGCCGATCGTCTCGGAGAAAGGGGAAGGATTCGTCTGATCGAAAGAAATAGCGATATACTTGGCCCTTCAAACCAATTTAACCGCGACACCGCCAAGAAAGCCCTAGAAAAACGTCTAGTTTGGTTAGACCTCGAAACCACCGTCGCCGATATCCAAGCGGATCGCCTCTCCCTTGACTACAAAGGACAGATCGACAATATCCCCGTTGATCTAATTCTCTGGACCGTTAGCCCGATCGCCTCTCCACTGCTCGCTAATTTGCCCATAGCACATAATGAGCGCAAATTACTAAAAGTTAATCAATATTTACAAACTGTCGAAAACCCCAAGATCTACGCGATTGGCGATGCGGCCGATAGTCGCGACCAAGAGGATAAACCCTATGCTGCCACGGCCCAAGTAGCCCTTCAACAGTCCGACTACTGCGCTTGGAATATTTGGGCGAGTTTCCACGATAAACCGGCTTTACCCTTCCGTTATCAACCTTTAGGCGAAATGTTGACCCTCGGCATCGATGAAGCTACCATTAGCGGTTTAGGACTAGAATTAGCCGGTCCCCTTGCCCATCTTACCCGTCGCTTAGTCTATCTCTACCGTCTGCCTACCCTTAACCATCAAATCGCCGTAGCATTCAACTGGATTACCCAACCCCTTCTATCCCTCATTTCTGAGTAGCGAGTTCAGATATTCCTCCACTAACAAACTATCTCGATCGGTCAATTCCTGACCATCGAGACGATTTAAAAGCATTACTGCACCAAATAACTGATTATTAACCCTAATTGGCACAGCTAAAGCCGTTTTTATCCCCAAAGCCACCGCTATATCCTGACGGATGCGATTATCTCCTAGGGTTTGTCCCACCACCACCGGACAACTATCCCGGTAAACCACCGTACACAATCCCGACGTGGCAATATCACCCCTTTTGCCCACAATTGCCTGGCTGTTTTTACCCGCACCCGCGCGATAATAAATACTATCACCGTCAAATTCGGCAATGATAACCGTTTCTGTTGGAATTAAACCTAAAATTTCTTCAGCAATGCGATCGAGATTAGTTAATTTTTCCATAATGGTTTAGGGGTTGAGGAAATGGGGTGTTATACTCAAAAAAAGAGCAATTCATTAACTTTAGTCTATAGTTTGTGAACTCAAATGAAAGATAACACCCCCAAAGTAAAAAGTCTCAAATCTTATCTTCAGCATTTGCCTCAAAATGCGTCTGAAGCGATTGTTAGCACAAACTTTGCACCTTACCTGATATCATATTTAGGATTTTCAGACAAGGAGAGAATTCCACAGTACGACACGGGAGGCGGTGGGATTACCGACTTTGCCACTCGGAGAAACCTAGGAAACGATATTTTTTTGCAGACAAAGAGTAATCCTTTTCTGCTGATAGAGTTAAAGGGTAGAGAGATTAACCTAACTGAAAATAGTCCAAGTTATAAGGCAACTGTCAATCAGTTAAAGCGTCAGTTATTAGGGAATAACTGTCAAGCAGCCCAATGGGGAATTATCAACAATAGTTCACACATCCAGTTATTTAGAAAACATGGTAAAACCATTTTTCCTGCTACTACTTGCATAGAGCTAACTCCTGAGAACATTGATGATACTATAGCTCTGATCAAGACAAAAATTGACAACACTCCCAAAGCATTAACGGTTACTGTTTACAATAATAAAGGCGGTGTAGGCAAAACCACCACAACCGTAAATCTTGCCGCTTTCCTTGCCTTTTTAGGTAAAAAAGTTTTAGTTTTAGACTTTGATTTTAATCAACGAGATTTAACTAAATCTATCCTAACTATAAACCCAGAAGATGGACTACTAGAAAAGGCTTTAACTGACCGCAATATTGATCTAAAATCAGTGATTATTCCCTATACTTTTAAGAATCCAAAACGACAAATTACCTTCGACGTTGTTCCTGCTGATCCTAAAATGGCAGACTATCCGGACTTTCAGTATAATTCTCAAATGAAAATATTCACTCTCCATAGAAAATTAGACTTAGCTAGATATGAGTACGATTACATCTTTATAGATGCAGCTCCCAATTGGCGATTTCCTAGCCAGCTGGCTGTTTATGCTGCTGATGTTGTCCTCTTACCCACAAAACATAACAATTCATTCTCCCTTCATAATGCAGCCACTGCCATCAAGGAGTTTCTGCCGCCAATGCAAAAATTAAAAAAAGATGGGACTCCCATAGCCTTACCAATTTTTTTCAACGGTGAGAAGATTACTCAACCACAGTTAGAGATTGCCCAAAAAGAAATTAATCAAATACTAAAAAATGACAAAAACCTTGTACACTATTTTTATCCCAAACTCGCTCCTGCCAAAAAAGATTTACATATTCACCACCTGCCAGAATACGCTATTATAGCCAGTGCTGCTTTTGAGCGCGTGCCGGCCGTTTATAAACATATTTCTGTTTATTACTACTACCAAGACTTAGCAAAGGAGTATTTTTTACAATGATGGAATATACCGATATTGGTACTTTGAAGTATCTCTACTTAGATGAAATAGAAATTACCAATGGGACCGATGCTGATAGTTTTTTAATTGAAGCTACTGCTAAACTATTACAGCAGACAGGTGGACGCAATTGGCTGCCTGTAATCGTGAAAGAACTATCAGAGGATCGCTATGAAGTTATCGGCAACTCATTTGTTTATGCTGTGGCTGAAAGGGCTGGACTAGAAAGAATTTGGTGTATTATTGCCGATGGAACAGAAGATGCTAGGAATATATCCAGAGTTTTGGCAAGAGAAGAAACCCCAAAACTAAATCTTTCAACAGCTTCAAGAGAAGAAATTAAATCTGCTTTACAGTTCTTAATTGAACAACCGAATAGCCCAATAAAAACAGTTAAATTAGCTACTGCTACTGCTAGGATTGATGAAGCTCCCCGTCAATTCTGGAAGAGTTTAGATTCAATTGTTGCCCTCAAGTGTGGAATTACAAAAGGGAAGGGATTAGATTTACTCAAAACTGTCTTTTATCTCACTCCTGAATCTCAACAAGATGCAGTGATTGAGGAATTTTCAGAAGAAACTCTCAAACTCAAGACTGTTTCCGAATTAAAGACTCTAGCCAAAGAAAAAGGAATCGTTGGTTTAAGCAAGATGAAGAAAGCAGAGCTAGTCAGAATATTAGCGCAATAAGAAAAAGGAGTATCAACCAAAGTGAATGATCAATTATGAATTATCAATTGCTAGAAGATATTGAAAGTGAATTAAAGTGGCAGCAAAGCCTTTCTAACGAAGATATGGAATTGGGAGCTTTAATAATAATGGCACAGGAAGCCCTGATAGAAGAACAGGAGGTGAGAACATGAAGATAAAGGCTTTGGAGAAGAATGAAGTCAGCCAGAACCAAGAGGTTTCGTCTTTTTCTCAGTTTGCCGTAAAGGGTACAAGAAACAGCCAAGAGAAATTACGAGATTTGGAAAAAAAATCCATTTCACCCCAGCCTAGAGTTCAAAGAGGTGAAACCAAGAGAAAAAATCTGGTCAGTTAGAGTCGGCATTGGATGGCGAGCATTAGGGATTAAGAAGTCAGACGAAGAAAAGATAGCTTGGTTCTGGGTTGGGTCGCACTCCGAGTATGACAAGATTATAGGTAAGAATTAGGAGCGATCTAACCAATCACTGCACCCGACCGAGAGTTAGACTAATAATATTATTCAAGGTTGATGATAGCGGGTCAGTGCGATCGCCAATCAACTTGGTCTGGGTTGACGGCCAACGGTTGACCCGCTATCAGTTCTTCCAGCCTGTAAATTTAAAATAAGCAGTTGGTCATAGCAGATCATTTACCGGTAAAACATTAAGGAAGGTAAATTTTCTTTGTGGGGGGAGGGCAATGTCCAAGCTTTTGCCAACACTTCCAGATGGCAAGGTCTGTGATTTCATAGACCAGAAAACCCGTAATGATACGCCCGAAGAATATGTTCGCCAGAACATCGAGCGTCGATTGGTGCTGGAATTGGGCTATTTGCCAGAACAGATCGAGGTTGAGTATCCAATTAAGCAGGGTAGTAAGACTGTTCGAGTGGATCTGGCTATTTTCCGTGAGGGGGATCAACACAATCAGGAAAATATTTGGATCGTTATTGAGTGTAAAAAGGACTCGATATCGCCATCTGCTAGTAAAGACGGGATTGAGCAGCTTCGATCTTATATGGCGGCTTGTGATAACTCTGAGTGGGGGATGTGGACAAATGGTAGGAAAAAGACCGTCTTGCGTCGAATTAGGACAGAGGAAGGCATTGAGTATGAAGAGCCTAATGATATTCCTTCTAAGAATGGTAATGTTGAGGAAGTTGATCGCCCAACTCGTGAGTCACTAAAGAATGCAGTTGGTGATAATTTACTGTTTTCTTTTAAGATTTGCCACGATCATATTTATGTAACGGATGGGCTACAAAAACAACCTGCTTTTTTTGAGCTTTTAAAGGTTATTTTTTGCAAGATTCATGATGAGCGTAATTTTCCTAATCCTTTAGAATTTTATGCAACAGCGAAAGAGAAAAAGAGTAATGATGGTCGGTTAACTGTTTTTAATCGCATTAGCAAGATTTTTAGCGCAGTTAAAAAGCAATACCCTGCTATTTTTGATGCTAATGATGAAATTAAACTTCAACCTCGTTCTTTAGCTTATATTATCGGTGAGCTTCAACGTTATAGCTTTCTGAGTACAAATATTGATGTTAAAGGGAAAGCCTATGAAGAACTGGTTGGCGCAAATTTAAGGGGCGATCGTGGTGAATTTTTCACACCTCGAAATGTGCAAAAAATGACTATTCGTATGCTGGAGCCGAAAGTCACTGATAAGATTCTCGATCAATCCTGTGGGACGGGTGGCTTTTTGGTAATTGCGATGAATGAGGTAATCAAAAAGTTAAAACTACAAGCAGGAGTAACTGAGCAGTCATATCCTTGGATGCAAAATGCACTCAATTCTAAAATTCAAGAAACAGCTAAAATTAATTTCTTTGGGATTGATATTAATCCAGATTTAGTCAAAGCGACCAAGATGAATATGGTGATGAACAATGACGGCTCTGGAAATATTCTTAGACAAGATTCTCTGTTACATCCTCATCAATGGGAAGATAGTTTTCGGAAACAATTTGCCACGGCTTTAGCTATCGATCCAAAAACTTTACGCAGTGAGAAAGATCTGGGTCATTTTGATGTAATTGCAACCAATCCCCCCTTTGGTTCAAAGTTACCAATTAAGGATGAAGAAACCTTAAAACAATATCAGCTTGCCCATGTTTGGAAAGAAACTGAGTCTGGTTGGGAACCGACAGAACAACTTCAGGGTTCTGCATCACCTGAGATCTTGTTTATTGAACGATGCTGGCAATTTTTGAAACCAGGGGGACGGATGGGAATCGTTTTACCTGATGCAATTTTGGGCGCTCCTGGATTGATTTATGTGCGTTATTGGTTAATTAAGCATTGCCGAATTGTTGCTTCGATTGACCTACATCCTGATACTTTTCAGCCTCACAATGGGACGCAAACTTCGGTTTTGATTCTTCAGAAAAAGACTGAAAAGGAAATCGATCAAGGAACAATGTCTGATTATGAAATCTTTATGGCACAGGTGAAGGCGATCGGACATGACAAACGGGGTAACATCACCTACAGACGTAATGAGGAAGGGGAAGAGATACTGGTTCCAACTAATCCAGAGTCAATCCCTTTGATCGAGCGAACGGCAACGGGTGAAGGTGTGGCTAGACCGCTACCTCGTCAAAAGGTTGAGGATGATGATACGGATTTGGTAGCTAATGAGTTTATTGAGTGGAAGAAAAAGGTGGTACTAGGATGGTAACTTACGCTTTTAAATCTGATTACACGCCAGAGATACCTGATGATGAGTCGGAGAAACTATCGACGACGATCAAACTCAGTGAAGTCCTGGCTGCTGGTGTGCGTCTAGAGGCTTCTGCTTTTAGCATTGAGGCTCATAATGCAGTTACAGCTTTGACAAATAGTGGTTTACCTCTCATCCCACTTTATGGCAAGGAAGGTCTTTGTCAGGAAGCTCATAATGCTTTTCGCTTCAAGCGAATTTATGTAGATGCTGAACATGGCATTCCTTTTCTTTCCAGTTCTGACATTATTAGTTTGCGTCCAAGAATAGAAAATTATTTGAGTCGTAAATATACACAAAATCTATCTAAACTCTTAATTCAAAAGTGGGATATTTTAATTTCTTGTTCAGGAACTGTTGGTAATGTTAGTTTGGCGTGTGAAACACTAGCAGGGAAAGCTCTTTCACAAGACGCTATTCGACTTCGGGCAACTGATCCTGATCTAGCAGGTTTTATAGCAGCTTTTCTTCGTAGTCGATATGGTCGTCCTCAGCTTACTCAGGCTACCTATGGCTCAGTTATTGTTCACATTGAACCAGAGCATTTAGAACGAGTTTTAATTCCCGATTTGCCGCCGATTCGCCGGATTGAAATTGGTCGCTTGATGTGCCAAGCTGGAGAATTGCGTGATGAAGCAAATCATTTGTTAGATGAAGCCGATCGCCTTCTCCATGAACGTTTAAACCTACCCTATCTCAAAGATATTGCTCTGCGTGGTAGTGCATCTTTTACGACTACGATCAAAGCTTCTCAACTCATGGGACGCTTAGAAGCAAGTTTTCACAATCCCGAAGCGATCGCTGCTGAAAAACAACTAGCTCAGTTACCTGTTGAAATTACTAAAATTGGCGATCAGCGAATTACTAAAGAAGTTAGAGCAATTACAAAGTTTAGAGAACGCACCTATGTTGACAAAGGTGGTATTCCTATGCTTAGTAGTAAGCAAATTTTTCAAGTCGATCCAATTGATGTTAAACGACTTGCCAAGGGCGCACATACCAAAGATTTACCTGAAATTCAACTAGAAGAAAACATGATCGCTGTTACTCGTTCTGGCACGATTGGGAAAGTACAGATTATTCCTAAATACATGGCAGCATGGACAGCTAGTGAAGATGCAACTCGGATTCTAGCATCTGATGATATTAATGCAGGTTATCTTTATGCTTGGTTAGCCTCAGATTATGGCTACTGTCTGATGACTCGATGTTCCTATGGTTCGGTAATTCTTGAAGTTGATCAAGAAATGCTTGCTTCTGTCCATATTCCATTACCTGAACCAGCTATTAGAAATGAAATTGGGGATCTAGTTCTCAAAGCTAACCAACTACGCGATCAAGCTTGGCGCAGTGAACAAGAAGCGATCTCGAAATTAGAAAAACTGATTTCTTCTAAATCAAATACACCTATGAATAATCAAACACCTATCGAAAGCTTCTCTTTCGCAAATATTAAATTTGACTATAATGCAGAACCAATCTGGGAATTAGCCGCCCGACTTTCTGCCAAAATCCCCAATGAAGAATGGGCAAAACTACCAAAAGACTTAGCCCAAAACTTTGACCATTATCAACAGCAACAGGATAGTTAGTGAGAGTCGTTTTCGCCGATACAGGTTATTGGGTTGCCCTACTTAACCCTAGTGATAATTTGCACAAAAAAGCTGTTCAGCTATCAAAAACATTGCATCCCGTCTACATCGTTACCAGTGAAGCCGTCCTCATCGAAGTCTTAAACGACTTCTCTAAACGTGGTGAGTATTTCCGTGACTTAGCCATAGAGCTAACTCAAAATTTGCGTTCTAACCCCAATGTTCGTATTGTTCCCCAAACCAGTGAGCAATTTGAACAAGGATTAAGACTATATCAACAGCGTAAAGACAAAGCATGGAGTCATACAGATTGCGTATCTTTCAAAATAATGGAAGAAAATGGAATCAGAGAAGCACTCGCTTATGACAAACATTTTGCCCAAGCAGGATTCACCGCTCTGATGCGGAATTGTCGGGTATGAGTTCGGAAGTAACGCCCGATTTTAGCAGAGAGTTTCGCCTTAAAAATCCCAACTTAGTAGATTTACAAAAATGAGATGCAGCCTTCGTTTAACTGAATATATCGGATATAATCAAAGACAGGTCATTGAACGTTAAAGAAATACCGTGAACATCAGCCTAGATCTACCTTCAGAGCTAGAGAATCAGTTATCTACAAAATCCTCCTAGAACAGGGCTGGAGCTAGTTGCTTATTGGGAAAGCGTTGGGTTTATTGGCTCCCGACCTGATATTATCGATAGTTAGGAGCAGTCAAGCAAATTGCGCCATGAAGCTGAAACCCGTGAGCAGGCTTAGGTAGTAAATGTACCTTGTCGATGATGCTGACGAACCAGCAAAAGGTTCGTAAAAACCTACAGCTTGTAGCACCGTTATCTGTAAATAGGGTTTGCTGAATAAATCTAAAAACCTTGTTGGATAAGACTTTTAGACTTTTTTGACCTCAAAAAGTGCCGACCATTGGAGTGATTGGGGGGAAAATTCAGGTACTTTTTCCCTGAAAATTAGGTAATTGACACCTTCAAAATCGCTAAAACCCCACACCCTACACCCTACACCCCACACCCTGCCACCAGGAAAAACTTTTTCAGCAGACCCTAAATATTCTCGTTTTCAAGGTTTAATTGGGCAATAGCTCCATCAATTAAATCACAGCCCTCCCCCAAGGATTCGATGCGCGAAAACCGATCGCGCCAAACCGCCGCACCGGTAAAATCCTGACAATACCAAGCCAGATGTTTCCGCGCTTGCCAGATACCGCGTTGTCCCTTGTATAGCCATAGCCCCTGTAAATGCTCTTTAGCTAGGCTTAACAGGTCAATAGAGGTGGGTTTCGGCAACTTTTTGCCGGTTTTGAGGTAATAATCGATTTCCCCCACCAAATAGGGATAACCGAGGGTTCCCCGCGAACACATCACCCCATCGGCCTGGGTAAATTCCAAACAATTAATTGCCGCTTCCACAGAAACAATATCACCATTAGCAATGACAGGAATTGATAAAACCTCCTTCACCCGTTTAATCCATTGCCAATCGGCCGGCCCGTGATAACCCTGTTCCCTAGTGCGTGCGTGCAGGGTCAACATTTGCGCTCCCGCATCTTCCAAACGACGGGCAAAATCGATAATATTAATCTCCTGAGCGTTCCATCCCAAGCGAGTTTTCACCGTTACTGGCACCGATACCGCTCCCACCACTTCCCTAACAATTTGCTCGGCAATTTCTGGCTGTCGTAAAAGCGAAGAACCGCCGCCTTTTTTAGTAATTTTATTAACAGGACAACCCATATTAATATCGATGGTCATCGCTCCTTCTTTAACCGCTTTTTCCGCCGCCACAGCCATAAAATCGGGACGGCAATCAAATAACTGCATACTAATTGGTTGTTCTTTGTCCCCGATAACCATCAATTGCGGTAACTCTTGCAGCTGGGAGATTTCTGTTGCATTAACCATCTCCGTATAGAGCATCGAATCAGGAGCAAAGCGTCTCACCAGGCGCCGAAAAACTAAATCGGTGACACCGGATAAAGGTGATTGCAAGACGCGGCTATGCACTTCTAAGTTACCGATTTTGAGAGGGGATGAGTAGATAGCCATAGGAAAGGTTAAAAAATCAACAGCCAACACCAGCAAACCGAACAATTAGGGGATAGTTCCGTCACTGTTAGCATTTTGCCAACCCCTAATATATGGTTAACCGTCAACTTCTAGTCTAAAACTACCTGTATGATGATTGGAGAGGATAGAATCCTATCTCCCCTAAACGAGTAATTAAACAAAAATTTCGCTTTTTTTTATGGATAATCTGCAACTCTGGCAACGTTACCAAGATTGGTTATACTATCACCCTAACCTAGAACTTTATCTCGATGTCAGTCGGATTCCCTTTGATGAGGCTTTTCTCAAAGGTCTAGAAGCAAAATTTGAGCGCGCTTTCCAAGATATGGCAGCTTTAGAACGGGGCGCGATCGCCAATCCCGACGAACAGCGTATGGTCGGCCACTACTGGCTGCGCGCTCCTGAACTCGCTCCTAACCAGGAATTGCGGGACGAAATCACCGAACCTATAGCACAGATCAAAGAATTTGTCAAAAAAATTCACTCCGGAGCGATTAAGCCGCCCAATCGGGCAAAATTTAGCCATATCCTCTGTGTCGGCATCGGGGGGTCTGCTTTGGGTCCCCAATTCGTTGCCGAGGCTCTATCCCCCCTTAATCCCCCCTTAGAGATTGCTTTTATTGATAATACCGACCCCAAAGGCATCGATCGCACCCTAGCCCATTTACCCCTAGCTACCACCCTGGTTATCGTCACCAGTAAATCTGGCGGCACTCCCGAAGCGAGAAACGGAATGTTAGAAGTCCGCAACGCTTACGAAAAACTGGATTTAGACTTTCCGCAACACGCGGTCGCCGTCACTATGCCGGGTAGCCAACTGGACAAATACGCCCAAGATTGGCTAACTCGTTTCCCCATGCAGGATTGGGTCGGTGGTCGTACATCAGAACTATCCGCTGTCGGTCTTCTCCCGGCCGCTTTGCAGGGTATCGACATTGATGAAATGTTAGCCGGGGCCAAAGAAATGGATATCGCCACCCGCGTCCATAACCTGAAAAAAAACCCTAGCGCCCTACTGGCTCTAGCTTGGTATCATGAGGGCAACGGCAAGGGAGAGAAAGATATGGTGATTCTGCCCTACAAAGACAGTCTCTATCTCTTTAGCCGCTATCTGCAACAATTGGTCATGGAGTCCCTCGGTAAAGAAAAAGACCTCGATGGCAATAAGGTGTACCAAGGTATCGCCGTCTATGGTAACAAAGGTTCCACGGACCAACACGCCTACGTCCAACAATTACGCGAAGGGATTCCCAATTTCTTCGCTACTTTTATTGAAGTGTTAAAAGACCGACAAGGAGATTCCATGGAAGTGGAAACCGGCTCCACTGCCGGCGATTTCCTGTCGGGATTACTGCAAGGTACTCGACAAGCTTTATACGAAAATAGTCGTCACTCTATCACTATCACTATCCCAGAGGTTACTCCCCGTCAGGTAGGGGCCTTAATTGCCCTCTACGAACGGGCCGTTAGTTTCTATGCTAGTTTAGTTAATATTAACGCCTACCATCAACCTGGGGTAGAAGCAGGGAAAAAAGCCGCCGCTTCCATTCTGGATTTACAAAGAAAAATCGTGCAAGTTGTCCGGGAAACGGGAACTGCTCTCGACCTAACCACACTAGCGGCCAAAATCGGCTCTAGTGACCAAGTTGAGGCTATCTATAAAATCGTCCGTCATCTCCACGCTAATCAGCGCAGTTTAACTATTACCGGCGATTTAAGTAAACCGGAAACGATCCAAATCTCTACCCGCTAATCAATTATCAGTTATCAGTTATCAGTTATCAGTTATCAGTTATCAGTTATCAGATGTAAGTTAATTAGTTAATTAGTTATTTATTTATCTTCATCTTTATCCCTGATAACTGATTACTGTTTACTTTTCACTGTTTACTGTTTACTTTTCACTGATTACTGTTTACTTTTCACTGATTACTGTTTACTGATCACTGATCACTGAATGTAACTAACCATGGAAATGCTCGAAAACCTGAAAATGGCTTTTTCCGCTTTGATGGGCAATAAACTGCGTAGTGGTCTGACTATGCTGGGAATTGCTATCGGTAACGCCTCCGTCATTGCCCTAGTGGGAGTGGGTGAAGGAGCGCAAAAAGTCGCTCTCGAGCAGTTTGAAGCCCTCGGTCCGAATGTTTTATTTGTTTCCACCTCCTCGCGCAATGTCCGGCGGACAATTCCTAATCCCCGGCCTCTCACCTACGAAGATGCCCAAGCGATCGCATCTCAAGTTCCCGCCATTGCCGCCATTTCTCCCGAATTGAGCGGGACAAGAGTCTTATCCTTCGGTAATAGAACCAGTAATAGCCCCCTGATCGGGGTGGGAGCCGAATACCTAAACGTGCGTAACCGTCAACTGTCTAAAGGTAGATTTATTATGGAATCTGACCTGAAACGGGATAATCGGGTGATTGTCTTGGGATCGGAATTAGCTAAAAATCTCTTTGGTAATCGCAATCCCGTCGGCGAAAATCTTCGCATCGGCGATCTTAGTTTTCAAGTTATTGGAGTTTTACAGGCGAAAGGCTCCTTATTTGAGGCTAATCAGGACGACCGAGCCTTAATTCCCCTAACTACCATGTCTAATCAGGTTCAAGGCCGCAGAGCTATCTTTGGCATTCCCCTGACTCATATTTCTGTCTTGGCCAAAAACTCTGCCCAAATTAAAGCCGCCCAGTTTCAGATTAGCAACCTGCTGCAAATGCGTCATCAGGTCAGTGACGAGAATTATGTGCAGATTTTCCCCCAAACCGCAGTCTTAGAAATGACCAAAGAAACTAACGATAGTTTAACTAGAATGTTAGCCTCGATCGCTAGTATTTCCCTTTTTGTCGGGGGAATCGGTGTCATGAATATTATGCTCGTGTCAGTCACGGAGAGAACCCAAGAAATCGGGTTAAGAAAGGCTTTAGGAGCCAAAGAAGGGGATATAAAAGGTCAATTTCTCATTGAATCGGTGATTTTAGCCACCACTGGCGGAATTATCGGGATTTTTGTCGGCATTCAAGGAATGTATCTGGCGGGAATTTTTGCCGCTTTAACCACCAGTGTCTCAATCCCTGCCATAATTCTCGCTTTAGGAGTTTCCAGCGCCATCGGTCTGATTTTTGGTGTTGTTCCCGCTCATCGTGCAGCTAAATTAGATCCGATAGTGGCTTTGAGAAGATTATAGTTTTTCTAGTTCTTGTCCTGGCCTCGGGATTCTATACCCGCGTCCGTTGCCGTAAAGCCCTCCGCTTGCGCTAATATTTGCAAATTATGGGCTATGGAGGCGAAGGAATCGGCAGGATATTCGATCAAAGTGGCGGAATCGAGAAAAGTTTCCACTCCCACGGGACAACCCAAATAATCAGCCACCGCTTTTGGAGTAGTGGAACCAAGGAGAATAGTTCCCGATTGTCTCACAGAAGATAGCTTTTCCCAAGGCTCATCGATCATTAAGGATAAATGGGTGGGAGCAAAAAGATTCGATAATTCGATCGCTTTTTCCAATGATTCCACCACCACGATTAAACCATAATGAGCGATCGCTTTTTCCGTTAACAATCTCTGGGGATGTACCTGTAACTGTTTTTGTACTTCTTCCTGTACTATTAACGCCAAAGCCTTATCCGTCGTCAATAAAATCGCAGCCGCTAGAGAATACTGTTCCGCTTGCGCTAATAGATCTAGGGCCAACTGTCTAGGATTAGCTTGACTATCGGCAATAATAACTAAATCAGAAGTAATAGAGAGATAATCGATTTTTACATGGTCAGAAACCAGTTTTTTAGCCAAATTAGTGTAAAAATCACCTATTCCAGCAATCATCTCCACAGGAGCGATCGTTTTTGTCCCGTAGGCTAAAGCGGCGATCGCCTGTGGTCCAGCCACCCGATAAATTTCACTAATACCCACCGATTGGGCTGCCACTAAAATCGCCGGATGGATGCGTAAATCCTCATCGGCGGGAGATACCATGACAATCCGTTTAACCCCCGCTATTTTGGCAGGAATCGCCTGCTGGAGCAATAAACTGAGATAGGCCCGTTTACCATCGGGAACGACAATTCCCACACTGTTAATCGGTTGATAACGTTTCCCTCGAACCGTACCATCCTCAGGAAACTGCACCCAAGCTTTGGGGAGACGCTGACGGTGAAAAGCCTCCATTTTTGCACAGGCAATAGCGATCGCATTTAATAACTCCTGGGACACCTGTTGATAAGCTGCATCGAGTTCCGAGCCACTCACCTTCAGTTGTTGTAGATTAAGGGACTGTTGGTAGAATTTTTCCGTGTAATCCACCAACGAGCGATCGCCAGAAAGTCGCACCTGCTCGACAATCTCTCGGACAAGCGATTCTTTTTCCCGAATTTCCGGATCGTCGAACCGTTCCCGAATTCGTCTCAGTTCCGTTCTGGCTGACCATGGCTCTGTGATAATTCGCAACATCGAGCTATTATCCTCTAGGGGCGAAACGAGATTAAAAGGTTTTCACTTCTCACACTCTAGCTTATCGCTTTCAATCTTGACCGGGGAGGGAGACAAAGTCGGTTAATTTAGCCGTCGGTAGGTAGGAGTCAGGAAATAGGGTGATAGGGTTTTGGGGTGATAGGGTTTTGGGGTGATAGGGTGATGAGACAGCTTCCCCACTTTCCCACTTCCCCATCTCCCCACTTCCCGATTTCCCCAATTCCCCACTTCCCCACACCCCACACCCCACACCCCACACCCCACTTCCCCACACCCCACACCTCACACCCCACTTCCCCACTTCCCCACTTCCCCACTTCCCCACTTCCCGATTTCCCCAAGGTAACAAAACCAGATATTCTACTAAATAGTCGCCTATCACACCAGCCTGATCTCGTGGTCGTCCAATGCAGTTTGCCAAGATATTAATCGCCAATCGCGGGGAAATCGCCTTAAGAATCCTTCATAGTTGCGAAGAATTGGGCATTAGAACCGTTGCCGTCCACTCTACCATCGATCGCCATGCCCTTCATGTTCAACTGGCCGATGAGAGTGTTTGTATTGGTCCGCCTCCGAGCAGCAAAAGTTACTTAAATATCCCTAATATCATCTCGGCTGCCCTAACGCGCAACGCCACGGCCATCCATCCCGGTTACGGTTTTTTGGCAGAAAACGCCCGCTTTGCCGAAATTTGTGCCGATCATCAGTTAACTTTTATCGGTCCGTCCCCCAGCGCTATCCTGGCTATGGGCGATAAATCCACCGCTAAAAAAACCATGCAAAAAGCGGGAGTTCCCACTATCCCCGGCAGTGGTGGTTTAATTACCTCAGAAGCGGAAGCAAAACGTATCGCTGATGACATCGGTTATCCTGTCCTGATTAAAGCCACCGCCGGCGGTGGAGGGCGTGGGATGCGTCTTGTCAAGAGTGCAGATGAACTAGGTAATATGTTAAAAGCCGCCCAAGGGGAAGCAGAAGCGGCTTTTGGCAATTCAGGAGTATATCTAGAAAAATTTATCGAATGTCCCCGACATATCGAGTTTCAGATTTTGGCCGATAGTCACGGTAACGTGATCCATTTAGGAGAAAGAGACTGTTCGATTCAGCGACGACACCAAAAACTGCTAGAAGAGGCCCCCAGTCCCTTCTTAACGCCCCATTTACGCTCAAAAATGGGTAATGCCGCCGTTAAAGCCGCTAAATCGATTAATTACGTCGGGGTGGGAACCGTGGAATTTTTAGTCGATAAACACGGTAATTTTTACTTCATGGAAATGAACACCCGTATTCAGGTGGAACACCCCGTCACGGAGATGATCACGGGGATAGACCTGATCCGAGAACAAATTCTGGTGGCACAGGGCGAAAAACTGCAAATTAAGCAAGATCAGGTGATATTTAGAGGGCATTCGATCGAGTGTCGCATTAATGCCGAGGATCCCGATCACAATTTTCGCCCTCACCCTGGCAAAATTAGCGCTTATCTGCCCCCCGGCGGTCCCGGTGTCCGCATGGATTCCCACGTTTACACCGATTACGAAATCCCCCCCTATTACGATTCCCTAATTGGTAAGTTAATTGTCTGGGGAGAAAATCGCGAAACTGCGATTAAACGCATGAAACGCGCTCTGCGGGAATGTGCGATCACGGGAGTACCGACGACTATTGATTTCCATCGTAAAATACTGGAAACTCCCGCCTTTTTAGCTGGAGATGTTTACACTAATTTCATCCAGGAACATCTCTTGCCCTAGGGCGTTACCATAAATTTTAGACGAGAGTAGGTTGGGGATAATAATGACAGTAGAAGTTAAATTTAACTCGTTTCAACTCAGCGATGAACAGTTCTTTCAACTTTGTCAGGATAACCGAGATTTACGTTTGGAACGCAACCCAAAAGGAGATTTAATTATTATGCCACCGACTGGAGGAGAAACCAGCAATTCTAACGCTGGAATCACTGCCCAATTATGGTTATGGAATAACCTACATAAATTAGGTGTAGTTTTTGATTCCTCCACGGGGTTTAAACTACCGAATGGGGCCGATCGCTCTCCCGATGCTGCTTGGATACCCTTAGAAAAATGGCAAGCTTTAACCCCGCAACAAAAGGAAAGATTTTTACCTCTATCTCCCGATTTTGTCATTGAATTAATGTCTCCTAGTGATAGCCTAGAAACCGCTAGGAAAAAAATGCAGGAATATTTAGATAATGGAACTCGTTTAGGTTGGTTAATCAATAGAAAAACTAGAGAAGTAGAAATTTATCGTCAAGGACAGGCAGTAGAAATTTTAACTAATCCAGAGAGTTTATCGGGGGAAAATATTTTATCTCAATTTGTCTTAGAACTTGATAATATTTGGTAATTCTATAATCCTATAAAAGAGAATCTATGATGACAGTAGTAGAAATTAAATTTGAATCTTGGCAACTGAGCGATGAACAGTTTTTTCAACTTTGTCAGGATAACCGAGATTTACGTTTGGAACGCAACGCA
>NZ_JADBUN010000293.1:0-21917 GCF_020245625.1 Microcystis sp. M049S2
GTGGGGAAGTGGGGAAGTGGGGAAGTGGGGAAGTGGGGAAGTGGGGAAGTGGGGAAGTGGGGAAGTGGGGAAGTGGGGAAGTGGGGAAGTGGGGGAATTTCAACTAAAACCCTAACACCCCAACACCCCAAAACCCTATCTCCTGACTCGGAGAATACTGACAACCGACTCCTGACTACTTCAAAGGGGTTTACTCTACGACCCAGGGAGTGATGGCGGGAGTCCAATTAGCCAATTCTGCATCGCTAAACCAGAGACTAACTTCATCTTTGGCGGTATCTGGACCATCGGAACCATGGATAAGATTGCGTCCGACACTAATGCCAAAATCACCGCGAATCGTACCAGGTTCAGCATTGAGGGGATTAGTGGCACCAATAATTTTTCTAGCGGAGGCAATTACTCCTTCTCCTTGCCAAACCATGGCCACTACGGGGGAGGAAGTAATAAAATCGACTAAAGAACGGAAAAAGGGTCTTTCTTTATGAACAGCGTAGTGTTTTTCCGCTAATTCACTAGAAACCTGCATCATTTTCAACCCAACCAGCGTAAAACCTTTAGCTTCAAAGCGTTGAATAATTTCCCCCACCAGATTGCGCTGCACACCGTCGGGTTTAATCATTAAGAAAGTGCGTTCCATACTGCCTCTTAAAATTTAGCCATAAATTGTCACAAAACCCAGATTAACCCGGAATGGCATCCTAGAGAGTGGCAGAATTTCGCTTCAATTGCTGAGTTAGCTTGCTGTCCGACTGAGATAGAAAGTTTTCGTTTTTTCTCCCGAAACCCTGGAAAAACTTTTTTAGTAAACCCTAAATATAGTGGTAATTTAGAGAATTACTGGGAAACAAAAGGTAAAAAGGATGATTGTAGCGGCGAATTGCCTTCGCCCTCTTTTAATAACTTCTGCTTATCACTATAAGTGGGAGAGAGTCACAAATATTGAGATGCACCCAAAAGATGAGTCTAAAACTTTACTTTTTGCGTCATGGCGAAACCACAGCCAGTCAAACGGGTAGTTTTTGCGGTCGATTAGACTTGGAACTAACCCCGGCAGGCTATGAAATGGCCAAGGATTTCGCCCTTGCCTATCGAGATGTGCCTTGGACAGGCATCTATTCTAGTCCCCTCAAACGCACCATGGCCACAGCCACCCCTTTAAGCGAACTCTTAGGTATTCCCATCCACAAACGGGAAGGATTAAAAGAGATTGCCTACGGCCAATGGGAGGGAAAAACCGCAGCCGAGGTTAATCGGGAGTTTCATGATGATTATGTGCGCTGGTTAGCAGATCCGGGCTGGAATTCTCCCACAGGGGGCGAAAAAGGCATCGATATCGCTCGCCGCAGTTCGGAAGTATTAGAGGAAATCGACCATAATCACGATGATGGCCATATTTTGATCGTTTCCCATAAAGCAACGATCCGAATCGTGTTATGTTCTCTTTTAGGCATTGATATCGGCCGTTATCGCGATCGAATTGCCATGCCCGTGGCCTCGGTAACGATCGTCGAATTAGCCGAACACGGTCCCCTCTTTCAAGTTATAGGCGATCGCTCTCACCTCCGCAATGACCTGCGCTCGCGAGCGGGAACCTAACCAGTCAACAGTAACAAGGGAAGCCCCGGATTTGGTCTGCTGAAAAACTATGTGCTTGATGTTATATTTTCTACGACACGGACAGACAGCCTATAGCAAAACGGGAGGATACTGTGGTACTCCAGAAAATGATCCCGGTTTGACTGCCGAAGGCATCGAAATGGCCGAGGAATTCGCCGATGTCTATCGTTCTTTACCTTGGCGTGCAGCCTATGTCAGTCCCCTCCAAAGAGCTATTCAAACCGCTAAACCCCTCTGTGAAGCGGTGGGACTAAAATTAGAAATCCGGCAGGGATTACAAGAGATCGGTTATGGTCTTTGGGAAGGTATGCACCCCAACGATATCGATCGTCAATATCATGATCTCTATGTACGCTGGTTGACGGATCCCGCTTGGAATGCTCCCCCCAACGGAGAAAGGGGGATCGATATCGCCCGTCGTTCCGCGGCCGTTTTGGAGGAAATTGAACACACCCACAGTGACGGCAATATCCTGATTGTTTCCCACAAGGCCACCATCCGGATCATGCTCTGTAGTCTGATGGGCATCGATGTGGGCCGTTATCGCGATCGATTTGAAATGCCCGTGGCAGCTGTCAGTATTGTCGAATTAGGCAGTCGTGGCCCGCTTTTCCATGGCATCGGTTTACGTTCCCACCTCAGTGAGTACCTGCGTTCTCTTCCTTGCACCTAATCAGTTATCAGTTATCAGTTATCAGTGATCGGTTATCAGTGATCAGATGTCAGTTTTCATACTCAATCCGGTTATTAAAAACTGATTATCTATTCCCTCTTTTGCCTTTTGCCTCTTGCCTTTTGCCTGTCCTGATATGTAGCCTATACTCAACGGATTTAGCATTACTTCCCACTTGATCATTCAATCCAAGCTTTTGGGGGGTTCTACCCCCCAAACCCCCCGTTGGGGGCGTGGCGCCGCCCCCAAACCCCCCGCGCATTAGTTTTTCGGTGGGATGCTTACACGCAGCTGCTGACACATCTGTAATCATTTAAGAGTCACTCCACTTGCAGGAGTGCCTCTCCTGATATTTAGCCTATACTCAACGGATTTAGTATCAGGTCACTGTTTACTGTTTACTGATCACTGAAAATACTTCATAATTCATAATTCATAATTCCCAATTTATGCCCAAAATCCATCACTTTGAGCGATTAACTTCCACTAATACTCAAGCTTGGCAATTATTAGAATCGGGGGAAAATCCGCCTTTTGTGGTGACTGCTCGTCAACAAAGTGCTGGGAGAGGACAATGGGGACGGGAGTGGATTTCTGAACCGGGAGGATTATATTTATCTTTGGCGTTAAATCTTGATTTAGAGGTAGATAAATCTGCCCATCTCGTTCTCGCTACAGTTTGGGGTATCGCTCATCACCTGAATTGTCAAGAAATACCCGTTAAAATCAAATGGCCGAACGATTTAGTCCTATTAGGGCGCAAACTAGGGGGAATTAACCTAGAAACCCGTATTCAGGGCCAAAACATCCCAGAAGCAGTCATCGGAGTGGGCATCAATTGGTCTAATCCTGTCCCCCCCACGGGTATTAATTTACAGGCTTTTACTGGCAATAAAATCACCTCGATCGCTCAATTAACCGATGTCACCAGCGATGCTATCCTATACGGCTATGAATATTACTGTAATCACGGCATAAAAGCCCTATTAGCCTCCTACTTAGAACTTTTTGCCAATTTTGGTCAAAAGATAGTTTTTGAGGGCTATCAGGGCATAATAACGGGGGTAAGCGATCGAGGGGAATTAAAAGTTAAACTCACCTCGGACAATGCCAGTAGCGAAATCTATCTACCGGCGGGTAGGGTCAGTCTCGGCTATAATTGAGTCTAAATATTTTTTTGACTAAACTGTGAGAAGTGAGGCCGCCCTATGTATCCTTCATCGGTGATATTGAAACTTTTTCTCGGAAAATCCTTAAAAAAGAAGCTGAGTTTATGCAGTGGTCTCGGTTTAGTGATCAGCGGTCTGATTACTCTTGCTCCAAATGCGATCGCTAATTCCGAAACTGGCAGCGAAACCCCGGTAGTGGAAAATGCCGCCCCGACTCTGAAAGCCCCCGTTATCAAAGAAAATACTAATCCTGCCCCCCGTCTGGCTATCCCTGAAAACCATCAAACCGATATGCCTACCCTTGCCCCCCGGGCCGGCGGTAAAAATAATTTTATCGATACCAGAAACTTTAACCCCCCCAGTTCCGTTGTTGTCACCGAGCGCCGCAGTGGTTGCCAAACCATCGCCCAAAATGGTCAACTGGTAGGAGGTAGCTGTAATCTGGCGGCCCGGTCTTCCCGTCGTCAGCCGGTCAGCACTGTGGCCAAACCCTTACCCCCGGTTAATCTGGCCCGGGTGCGTCTCAATCCTAATCCAGCCGTGCGGGTAGGACGGCAGCCCCGAAATCAGCCGGTTATCGCTAATAATTCCCTCCGTCGTTATGCCCCCACTCTTGTGGCTTCTAGCAGCCCGGTACGTCTGGCTGCCCCGACGGTGATTCCAAGTCAGGTGGTAGCCCTCAATCCCCCGGAATGGAATGGCGTAAAATTAGCTTTGGCCCCGGTGACTCGCGCAGAAGTGGAGGCCATCAGCGAAGCGACCACCTATGAGCGGGCCACCCGTTTAAGTCCCACGGATTCTAACCCAACTCAACGCACGGATTTACTCTTTCCCCTCGCCCTTCCCGCCCAAATTACCTCGGTTTTCGGGTGGCGAAATCATCCAGTCAGCGGGAATCGGGCCATGCACGCGGGTACTGATTTAGGCGCACCTATGGGAACACCTGTATTAGCCGCCTACGCAGGGGAAGTGGCCACCGCCGACTGGTTGGGAGGTTACGGATTAACGGTGATTTTACGTCACCTCGATGGTAGTCAAGAATCTCGTTATGCCCACCTTTCAGAAATTACCGTCAAACCGGGAGAATGGGTGGAACAGGGCGCAGTTATCGGTCGTGTGGGTAGTACGGGACTTTCTACCGGTCCCCACCTACACTTTGAATGGCGACACCTAACCGAACAGGGTTGGACCGCCGTAGATGCCGGTTTACATCTAGAATTAGCCCTCGATAATCTGGTGCAGAGAATGCAAATGGCCGCAGCCACTGACCCTAATCAGAATTAATTTGTTTTGGGTTACAAATATAGCGGTTTTTGGAACTTAAAAACGCATCGTTGAGCTTTTGCCCAATTGATGCGTTTTCATACATTCGCAGTATTAAGTAGTTGGACAAAAGTAAAGTTAACTGTGGGGTAAGGGACTTGCGCTTTGATAATGTACCTTTTGGGCGAACGCAGTTCGCCCCTACATTGTGGACAAAATCCGTTACTGTAGGGGCGCAAAGCTTGCGCCCTCCGATCAATTGGGATATTATTCCCACGCAAGTCCCTAAGGAGTCGGTCGTCAGGAGACGGGAGACGGGATACACGCTAAGATACAAATAATAAACTTGAGAGAAGCACTTGATTAAATATGACTCTAACTGACGTTGAAGTAAATCCCTCGACTCCAGAAGATTTTTTAGATTCTGAAACATTAGTACAGGTCGATTTAATGCAGCAAAAGATTCAACAATATATACAAACCCTATCAGTAGAAAATTTAAAGATGATTCTAGAATTTGCCGCTTATTTGTCAGATAAAGAAAGTGAAAAGGCAACGCAAGAAATTAGAGCAATCCCGAATATTATGGAACATTTGAAAGAAGCTGAAATGGATTTACAATCAGGTTGCCTCATTGATTGGGAAAGCTGAGATGACTTATAAAGTCCGTTTGACAGCTAAAGCAAATAAAGCTTATTCTGAAGCGGATCCAATCTTAAAAAAGAAGATTGCTAAGTGTTTAAAACTCCTTCAAGAAACACCGAAAAATCACCCTCAAATTAAAGCATTAAAGGGAGAATTTGTCTAGAAGTATCGCTTCCGCGTTGGAGACTATAGGGTTATCTATACAGTTGATGATAGTCAGTCTCAAGTTATCGTCTTGCTGATTGAACATCGCAGTCAAGCTTACCGCCAATAAATAGGGTTTGCTGAATAAATGTGAAATGTAGGCAAGGTAGAGGTTTTGTGGCTTTTCTCCCGAAACAGGTGCAAGATTCTGAGAGAATCGTGCTTCAAAACCTTGCGTCTTCATGGTTCCGCGTCCTGTAGGGGCGAAGCATTCGGACAATAACTTATCGGTGAAACCGTAGATTTTCTATCCGAATGCTTCGCCCGTACTTTTTCAGCAAACCCTATGTTCTATAAAAATGGTAATGCAAGGTTTTTGAAGCTCCTAATCCTCATAGTGTTAATATTCGCTAATCTCATCCAATTGGAAAGGCAAGATTTGAGAAAAAAAGTAAAAGTTAAGAAATGCGGAGCATTCGTTCTTCGATTTCTTGCCAAACGGTAGGGGAAATATTAACAGCCACTTTTTGGCAGTCGAGAATCAGGTGATTAATATAAAAATAATGCTTGTTTATATCGTCAAATTTGTAGGTGGATAACTTAAGTAATTTAGGCGTTAAATTAAAAGCAGTATTCCACCTTTTAACTAATCGATCAGCAAATTCTTGATGTTCTTTTTTAGTTGCTTTATCATCAGGAATAATTTGTTTGAAAGCTTCTAAATCAGCGATTAATTGGGAAAAATTAACCTTAGAAATAATTCGATTCTGAGCAAATAAGTTAACTAACTGGACAAACTCATCGATGAGTTTGGGGGTAAAGAAGATACGGGAGATTTTGTAGGTGATCTCGGGGGCGTAGGCGTTGGCGATGTAGATGCTGTTGGTGATGGCGATACCGATGAAGTTGGCGTTGGCGGTAACAATGAAGTTGGCGTTGGCGGTGACGTTGGCGTTGGCGATGAAGAGCCAATAGGCGATCGCTCTTCTTCCTACAGGTTTAATCGAACTATCAACAGAATCTTTAGTCATCTCATCTGCCCATTGCAAAATCGGCACTAATTTTTGACCGAGGGGCGTTTTAAGATAATTATGGGCTTCTTTCTCCATTGCTAATAACAATTTATCGGCTTTCCCTCGCCCTCGCATCAAACCCGCCACTAACAAAAACACCTCTTGCCAACGAGTTTCTGTTACATAATTCTTAACTGCTTCTTCAATCAAATCATTATCATAGATATACTGAGCCGTGAGGTATTCCTGAAGGGTTAAATGAGAAAAAGAATAGACATCTCTCGCCCGCTCTACTAAAATTCCCTGTTCAATTTCAATGGTTTTTAATACTTTTTCTCCGTCCAGATGTTGCGGAGCATTTAAGTTTTGTTTAAGGTGATCTTTAATTTGCTTAACAATTTCTCGTTTTTCTAAAAAAAGTTTATCTGCTACAAAATTCTGATAAGCAATTTCAGATAGCAAAATTTCTTCTTGCTCAATACTGAGATTTTCATAAACTAAACCGCGATTAGGTAAACGTTTTTCGGCTGACCATTTTTCCAATAAAATTCGTAACGCATCTTGATAAAGGCGACTGCGATTTGTGGGAAAAGATTGATTTTCATCATAAACCAAACACAAAAAAGTCAACAATAACGGTGTATGAGCTAACTCTTTTGCACTTTTATACTCCTCCTTTTGCAACAGTTCCCAACAATTTTTAGCCGTCTCATTTTTCCGATCTAATTCCGAACTAAACCAATGTTCAATAAAACTTTGAATTTGCTGATCATCAAATTCGACAATTTCAATATCGGTAAATCGTTGAAGATGAGTTCTAGCAGCAGTACGGCAGGAGAGAATAAAACGATTTTTATAATGCCTATCTACAAAATCTTTAATTTTCTCGATTACATTATTCACATTAGCTGTTGGCACTTCATCCAAACCATCTAATAAAATTAGTAATTCCCCTTTTTCTAGTTTATTGCTAATATTTTTTTCCACATTGGGAAAACCACAGATTTTAAACTCCTCTTCAATTAATGCCTGAATATTAATCTCGTTTTCTTTAAAGTTTTTCAACTCCAGTAAAACAGGTGTTAGAGGATGCTGATAACTGTCTTTATTTCCCTTGAGAGCTTCTAGCCCAACTTTTCGCAAAAATGTAGATTTACCAATGCCCGGATCACCAAGTACCATTAAATATTGTTCTTGATTAGCCAAAAGTAAACCATCTTTTTTACCATCATCCCTAAAGTTAAACCGTCGCTGCTTACTCTCACGATATTTATTTTCTAAATTTTCATCATAATAATCCCTGACTAAATTTCCTAAACATTTGACATTAACATAAATTGACTCCAAATCCATCGGCTTAGACATTTTTAAAACCTTAATCATGCCGTGCCGATCCCAGTAACGTTGAGTATATTCCCGCAAAAAAAGATACTTTCCTTCTTTGATAAGCTGCCCGACATCTTTATTCAATAACTCATTTTTATTAATACCCTCCCACCCCGATTTAATCATTTGGCCAATAAAATTATTAGTCAATGCCGTTACAATGGTTGTTTCAATTCCTGTCATAACTTAACCCCTGTAAACCCTCTGACGCTTAGTATAAGCCAGAAAGCGGGTTTCTCAACAACTCAGAAAGCGGGTTTTTCATCATCAACCCAGAAAGCGGGTTTCTTAAAGAAACCCGGTTTCTAATCTCTTAAACGGCTAAACTGAGAATAGCTGCCTTTCTTGACTCTCATTTCTCAGATTGTAAAATAATGCAAATTTATCTTGACTATAGTGCCACTACCCCCACTCATCCCCAAGTGATCGAGCGGGTTGCCACTATTCTCCGGCATCATTGGGGCAACCCCTCCAGTTTACACACTTGGGGACAGGATACGGCGACAGTCATCGAAATGGCCAGAGAAGAGGTAGCAGGGTTAATTAATGCCAATCCAGACCAGATTATCTTCACTTCTGGCGGCACGGAGGCCGATAATTTAGCGATTATCGGGGTTGCTCAACAGTATAACCGCCCCCGTCATATAATTATTTCTAGTGTGGAACATTCGGCGATCGCTGAACCCTGTAAACAATTAGAGCAGCAAGGTTGGCAAATTACTCGTCTTCCCGTCAATCGTCAAGGTAGGGTGAATCCTTTAGACCTAAAAGCCGCAATTCAAAGCGATACGGTCTTAATTTCCATTATTTACGGACAAAGTGAGGTGGGAACTCTACAACCGATTGAAGAATTGGGCAGCATTGCCAGAGAAAGGGGAGTGCTTTTTCACACCGATGCGGTGCAGGTGGCGGCAAGATGCGATATTGATGTGCGGAAACTGCCCATAGATTTATTATCTCTTTCTAGCCATAAAATTTATGGAATGCAAGGATCGGGGGCTTTATACGTCAGAACCGGTGTCGATATTTTACCATTACTGCGGGGCGGTGGTCAGGAAAAAGGCCTGCGATCGGGAACCCCAGCCGTACCAGCGATCGCCGCTTTCGGTTTAGCGGCCGAATTAGCCCAAAAAGACTTAATTAGCGAAAAAATGCGTTTAATCGCCCTGCGAGATCGATTATTTGACCTCTTAGCCGATTATCCTTATCTGCTGCCCACGGGGGACCGATTCTATCGTTTACCCCACCACGTCAGCTTTATTGTCCGTCCGGACGATGACAGTCACATCACGGGAAAACAGCTAGTTCGTCAGCTTAATTTAGCAGGAATCGGCATTAGTTCCGGATCCGCCTGTCATAGTGGCAAACTTTCCCCCAGTCCAATTTTAAAAGCTATGGGCTACAGCGATCGAGAGGCATTGGCGGGAATTCGTCTAACCCTGGGAAGGGACACCAGCGCCGCCGATATCGATTGGACGGCGCTTGTATTAAAACAAGTGATCGATCGCTGTTTATCTGCTTTAATTGTAAGCAAGAGTTAGTTTATGCCTCAAATTGTCCTTCAATCAAGATAATTTCGCCAAAGTCGGGAATCCATGCCACCCAACGGCCCTGATCCTGTTCACAGAGTAGTAGCGCTTCATCAAAGCTGTATGGAGAGGGAAGCATTCTGAGTTGTACCCATGTGTTTGCTTGGGGGCAAGTAACAACGGCAGTAGTGCGAGATTGTAGTAAGAACATACACAGATCACCCTGATAATTCTGTATCTAAATTTACAAAAAAACCGATGACTGTGGGTAACTTTGTTTGAAATCTTTACATCTCCAGAAAATTATCGGCTGCATCTCCTAATTTGTGACTTTACCTCACCTATAGGTCAGCAGCAGAAATTATTCAAAGAGGGCGAATGCAATTCGCCCCTACAATAATATTATTGCGCCCAAAATTTCCTCTAGATATTTCGACCAAATTGAGCCGATTACGCCAATGACCGGCACTTTTTTGATTTCAAAAAAGCCTCAAGATATTATCCGACAAGGTTTTTAGATTTATTCGGCCAATCCTAGTTATGATCATTACTGGTACATGATAGTTAATAACTGGTAATGGTAAGTTCTTTCCCTCGCACCTATAAAATCGCCGTCATCGGTGACGTTCACGACCAATGGGAAATAGAAGATAATTTAGCTTTAGAAGCTTTACAAGTGGATTTAGCCCTATTTGTCGGCGATTTTGGCAATGAATCCCTAGAAATTGTCGGTCGGATTGCCAGTTTGTCCTTACCAAAAGCCGTTATTCTCGGTAATCATGACGCTTGGTATAGTGCCACCCCCTGGGGACGAAAGCAATGTCCCTACGATCGCGATAAAGAAGATCGTGTCACCGCTCAGTTAGAATTATTAGGGGTTGCCCATGTGGGTTACTCAAAACTAGACCTACCCGGTTTAGAGCTTTCGATTGTTGGGGGTCGTCCCTTTACTTGGGGGGGATCCGAGTGGAAAAATGGAGAATTTTTTCAAGAACGCTATAATATCAGCAGTTTTGCCGAATCTACTGCCAAAATTATCGCTAATATTCAAGATACTGCCTATAATAACCTGATTTTTTTAGGTCACAATGGTCCGGCTGGACTAGGAAAGGAAGCGGAAGCTATCTGTGGTCGCGATTGGCAACCCTTGGGAGGGGACCACGGGGATCCGGATTTAGCAGCGGCCATCGAACAAGCACAGCTATTAGGAAAACAGGTTCCTCTCGTCAGTTTCGGTCATATGCACCACCGTCTCCGTCATACTACTTCCCGTTTACGCAATCCCGTGGTCACTTCCGAGATGGGAACTGTTTATCTGAATGCTGCTAGTGTCCCTCGCATTCTCCACTCTGATACGGGTAAATCTCGCAATTTTTCCCTAGTCACTCTTGAAGAAGGTCTAGTCACAGAAGCATCTTTAATCTGGTTGAACGATAATTTCGAGATTATCAGTAATAGAAAACTTTATCACTCCGGAGCATCAATCGATCGCCTATCTCCCCAATCTTGTTATTCTTAAGTTTTGAAAATAGACCTTTTCTTAATCTTATGCGGTACAACCACTAATATCAGTTATCAGATGTCAGTTTTCAGTTAACTGTTTACTGATAACTGAAAAAAAGCTCCCCAATTCATAATTTATAATTTATAATTTATAATTCATAATTCATAATTCCCTATAGATAGTTAAGTTTTTGAGCGATTAGAGGTAAAGCAAGAGCGATAGCAACACTAACAATCATACCGATAAAAGCTTTCAAGGCATCCCCTAAAACCAGTTTACCCGTGGCGGCTAAATTAGGGTTTTCCTTGGTTAAAGTCAGAGAAATTTCTCGACCTCCTAATAAACCTAAAAATACCCAAGTGGTACTCATGGGAATATGATTATAGCCAACAAAAAACAGTAAAATTAAGCCATAAATCAAGTTAATAATTGTTGCAGAACGCGGATCATGGGCGTTAGTTTTGCTAGTGACAATTTTCTCGATTTGACCACCATGATTAATAAAAATGATGGTTTGCAGGAGTAGCATAACTGTTAGAGATAAAACTAACCATGTTGCAGCTAACTTTCTGGGAAGATAGGCGAAAATATTAGCAAAATCTTGCATTAACCATTGACTCCAGAGAAACCCGGTGGATAACCACTGTAAAACTACCCAGATTTTTTGAGGTTCTTTATTAACTGTTTCTAGGAAAAAGTTTTCTAATCGATAAATAATTCGATAGATGACTAACCCCACTATAACAGCAAGAGCATAACCCCAAGCGGATTTAACTAACATTTCATCTAGAGATTGGGGAGCAAAAACTGTTAAAACTAAAAAGGTTGTACTCACAGGTATTCCCCAAGTGGTGAGAATTAAAATTGCTAAGGGAGGAACGATATAAATCCAAGTAAAATTTTCTGGGAAGGGAATCATTTCTAGTCGATTATAAGCCACATCTCCCTGATTAATATACCAACCAGCGATAAAAATCGAGGCTAAGATTATACTGGAATACAGCCATAAAATCCACCAGGGACGTTCTTCATTGGCACTTAAAAAAGTCCCTAAAGTCTGTAGGGAATCGTTAGCAACAATCGCATAAGCTGATAGAATAAAGCCAGCAATCATAAAAAAATTACTCATAGACAGTGGGAATTATGAATTATGAATTATGAATTATGAATTGTCAATTATGAATTATGAATTATGAATTAGGTAGAATAAATAAAAATAATCTCCTGACAACTGGCTCCCGAAAACGAAAACTTCCTACCTCCCTATTAATATAACTGCTATAAATCCTTAATTTTGCTTTAAAAAATCCCTCGCTAGATAGAAAGCAGCTAAACTACCAGAGACGGTAATTTCTTGGGGATTAATTTCCTGTAAAGGTCGAAGAATAACTTCAATTTCCTCGGTAACATCTAACTTTTGTTGACCAGTGGGGATAGCATTAAGAGCCAAAAAAATATGAATTCTGTTAGTATCTTTAACGGGATTATCATACAAAACAGCCAGAGGTATTAGAGAATCACTTTGATAACCAGTTTCCTCCTCGAATTCCCGACGCGCTGCCGCAGTAATATTATCTTCACCCGCATCTACTGCTCCAGCAGGAAATTCTAATAAAATTTCCTTAACCCCGTGACGATATTGACGAACAAAAACTAATTGATTATCCCCGGTAACTGGAACAACTAAAACAATTTCAGGACGAATATTAACAAAATAATCGTCGATAACTTGTCCAGAGGACAACTTCACCACGTCTTGACGGACTTGACACCAACGATTATGAAAAACTAGCTCAGATTTAATAATTTGCCATTTTTTTAAATTAGTCATCGACAATCCTGTTATAATTGCAGTGAAATTACTAAACTTTTTTCGCAGATAATTATAAGTAAGTAGGTAGGCGTTAAAAATTATCAGATGCCCCCCTTATTAAGGGGGGAATAAGGGGGGATCGGCACCCCCCTTATCAAGGGGGGCAGGGGGGATCGAACCTAAAATCCATTTTTAATTTAATTATAACCAGCTACTTAACCAGATTTAGTATGAATAGAAGCAAACCGGTTATCTAAGAGCTAATTTTACGACCGAGGTACTCAAGCTTATCTAGAACAGATTGAAGCAAAGATCGCCGCTGCTCGACGACAATATCTAAGTTAGCCAACATATACTTTACGTCTTTGTAGGCATTGTCCAGCAAGGCTAGTAATAATTCGCGATCGCCAGCGCTCTCTTTTTCTGATGGGGTGCGGGTCCGTTGGGGTAATAAGTCCGCCGGTGGAGAAGGAAGGGAGGGCGATCGCTCGGACTCTAGCTGTTGAATGGTTTGTTGTAAATTTTCAATCACCCCATACATTTCCATCGGGTCAAAAACCCTTAACAGACTGGTTTGTGTGACAATGCCCAACCCCCGACCCCAGTTCCAAGAAACCACCAAACGCCCCACCCGCCGTTTTTGCATTTCCTGATGGGCCGTCCACAGGGAATCCTCGGGACTGAGGAGAAATAAGGGCGTACTCATCACCGTCTGGGCCCTAGTTTTGTGCAGATCGATTTGAACTGCTTGAAACTGGACAAGATCTCGCTCTGTCACAATACCAACAGGGTAGTCATTGTCTTCGGAATTTCTCTGGGTGATCACCACACAACTGACACGATGTTCCGCCATTAACTGGGCCAATTGCAGGACTGTGGCGGTGAGTGGGGCCTGTACCACTTGACTGGTCATCACATCCGATACGCGACGAAACCGCAACAGATTGGCCGGACGCAATATCTGGCGAATACTTTCATGGGAAATCACCCCGATTAAGTGTCCTTGGTCATCCACAATCGGCAAATGGCGAATGCGGTAGCGCCGAAACAAAAACAGGGCAGCAAAAATGTCTTGAGCAGATTGCTGGGGCAACGTGATCAGGGGATGTACCATCACATCGGCAACGGTTGTCTCGGTCAGGTTAATTCCTTGGGCGGTGAGTCGCACCACATCCCGTTCTGTCAAAATTCCTAATAACTCTTGCCCTTGCACCACCAGCAGACAGCTAACACGCGCTTCTCCGGCCGGAGGAGCTAGAGGAGATAGGTCATCGGTGAGTAAACACAGACGACTATGGGCCTGACCGATCATAGCGATCGCATCTGCCAGAGAAGTGGTTGGCGGCACCGTCAAGGGGTGGCGATTGATCGCCTTTTCCAGATCGGGGGCCCAACTCAGAGGTGTATCGAGGGACATCAGCACCATCCTGCAATCACAAAGGCCAAGATAGACAGAACAGCCACTGGGCAAAGAACCCCGGCTCTCAGAGTTGCCAAAATCCTTTCTAAAACTATCTCAAAGTGTAGCGTCATTTAACTTTTTCCTAAAAGATGTAACGTTTTGTTACAATTTTTATTAAACTCGTAAAGATTTTAGACCCACTTCGGTGTATCATAGAGGGATGTAACAGGTTAAAGCCTGAAACTTTTTATTTAGCGGTTATTCAGCCTCTAATGGTTTCAGGGGCGGCATCACCAGACGCTGGGGTGAGTACTTCTGGGTTCTGGTCGGCCTGAAGGGTTACTCCGGAAATTCTGGACACCTTTCCATAAAGTCGATCCAGCACCCGCTTTACGGAAATACGCTGCCATGGTTGACCGCGTTTGGTGGTGTAGCCCTGTTCATTAAGCCAATCGGCGATCTTCTGCAAGGATTTCCCCGATTTGTGATGACGGCGAATCAGTTCAATGACCCGGCACTCTTCCGGATCATCCACTAATTCCCCATCGATCGATCGTTGTCCAAAGGCAGGGGAGCCGTAGCCCGCATAACCACCGTTGCTTGCTTTTGCTTGTCTGCCTTGTTCTAGCCGCTCCCAGGCAGATAAATCGTTGGAAGGGGTCGCTGTCATAGGGTATCTAAATGCAACAACTTGCAAAACCATATTATCGCAACTTAACGTCGCAAATTTGTTTTGATTGGGAGCAGCCGATGACGACTTACAAATTAAAACCCGCGCATGAGCAGGGACTAGATGTCACCATCGATGTCTGGGACAACCAAACTATAGACGATACCCCCGGGAGGCGGACAAAGTTAAAGGGTCAAAGGCCAAGCATTTTTAGATGAGGAGCGGTTCAAAGCTGAATTTATATTGTAAAACGCACCGAGAAGAGAATTTGTCCTAAGTTACACAGCATCAATCTGGAGATATAAACATGGGTACGGCTACATTTATTCAAGATGAAACTGAATTTGATTCCCTCTTAAAGAGTGAATCACTGTTGGTGGTAGATTGCACGGCAACCTGGTGTGGACCTTGCAAACTGGTGGCTCCGTTGATCGATCGATTGGCCGATGACTATCGCGATCGCGCCAAAGTCTTCAAACTTGACCTAGACAGTAACAAACCCGTGGCCAAACGCTTTGGAATTAAAAGTATTCCGGCTGTCATGGTATTTAAACAGGGGAAATTGATAGAAACATTAGTTGGGGTTAAACCCTATGAAGAATTTACGGCAGCCGTAGAACGACAATTATAGTCTTCCACCGTGAACGAACACTCTGGGCAAACGTCCGAAGTTGACCCTTTCCTTCTCACATCACTATTTAATTTTGAGGTATGGCGATGAACAAGCTTATAGAAATCCGGTGTCCCAACTGTGGCAGCGTAGCTCAACGGCTCTTGAGCGATCGCCTGCCCGCAGGATATAAGTGTCCAGCCCGGCAGGTTGCTCAGACGGAATGCCCAGTGTGTGATTATTTCATCGCCATGTGTTGGCAAAACGGCGCTGTGCTGGAGGCCTATGCACCAGGCACTCAGGGGAACACAGCTGCGGCCATGCCGCCCCAGCCCCAACCAGCGATCGCCCATTGGTCTTTGTCATCTGTGTTCAAAGTGGCACTCAGCCCACAAGAGTCTAGGAAATTGCTATCGGGACAACCCTAGTCAACTTTTGCATTTATACCAGTTCTTTAATTTAACAACACCATCCAACTCCTATGCTACAAGCTCAAGAAATTATGACCCAAAACGTTGTCACCATTCGTGGTTCGGCAACGGTTGCCGATGCCGTGAAATTGATGAAAGAAAAACAACTGCGGGGGTTGATTGTCGAACCGCGCCATGAACAGGACCCCTATGGAATTGTCACCGAAACCGACATCGTTTACAAAGTGGCGGCCTTTGGCCACGATCCTAAAACTATGCGGGTCTATGAAATTATGGCCAAGCCCTGTGTGGTTGTCAATCCCGAACTGGGGGTGGAATATGTGGCCCGGTTATTTGCTCAAACCCGCATTCGCCGCGCCCCGGTGATTCAGGGCAAAACTTTGCTGGGCATTATTTCTGTCAGTGATATTCTCTTCAAGAGCGATTTTGTTGAAAAGCCCAAGCGGTTGTTCATTGAAGATGAAATTGAAGCAGCCCGGGAAGACGCACGGGCAATTTGTGCGGCCAAGGGTGAAATCTCTCCCGATTGCGCTGCGGCCTGGGATGTGGTTGAGGAACTCCAAGCGGAAGCCTCCCATCAACGGGTCAAAAAACAGGGGACTAACTCACTTCAGTCCTACTGCGAAGCCAATCCCGATGCCTTAGAGTGCCGCATTTATGAGGATTAAATCCTGGCGGGTTTTGGGAGAATCGATCGCCTTGAGGATCTCGCTGATCGGTTTCCCCGCGCGATCGAGTTCTCGAACATTCTCCACCTTTTCGGATCGGAGATAGATCGAGTGCTTGCGCTTACCGAACTCAACTTGATCGGGGGTCTGTGGGTACTTAGAGTCTGCTGAATAAATCTAAAAACCTTGTTGGATAAGAATTTTAGACTTTTTTCCCATCAAAAAGTGCCAGACATTGGGGGGATCGGGGGGGAAATTTAGGCACTTTTTCCCTGAAAATTAGGTAATTGACCCTCTGAAAATGGGTAAAACCCTACACCCCACACCCCACACCCCACACCCTGCCCCCACGAAAAACTTTTTCAGCAGACCCTACTTATGCCCCTAATTCCCCTGAGAGGAGATAATCAAGAAAAGTCTTGGCGATCACGGATAGTTTTTTATCCTTGGGATAAACCACATACCAATGGCGTTGGATGGGAAAATCTTCCACGTCAAGGATGGTAAATTCCCCATTGGGAGGATCTAAATTTAAGACGTGCTGAGACAGAACCGAAATTCCTAAACCACCGGCGACCGCTTGTTTAATGGCTTCATTATTGCCGATTTCCAAACGCAGAGATAAAGTGATACCATGATCGAGAAAAATTTGCTGTACTGCCCGTCTAATTCCCGATCCCATTTCCCGCATAATAAAAGGTTCCCCTTGCAGTCGTTTAATTGGAATTTTTTTCTGTCCCGCTAGGGGGTGATCTTTGCGAGCAATAACCACAAGGGGATTTTCCAGAAACGGTTGAATCTCCAGGTTTAGATCTTGGGGAGGTTCGCTTAAAATATATAGGTCATCGACATTATTGATAATCCTTGCTTCTAGGTCTTGGTGATTGGTCAATTCTAGGGACACATCTACCCCTTGGTACTGTTGACAAAAAGGACCTAGGATCTGAGGGATTAAATATTGGGCTGTGGATACCGCCGCTAAACGCAGTTTACCCTGTTTAATGCCCTTGATATCAGCGATCGCCATCTCAAAGTTATCAAGATCCTTGAGGACTGCCTGACAGGTTACTAATAAACTGCGTCCGGCCTCGGTTAAATACAAACGTTTGCCTATCTGTTCAAATAAGGGCAGACCCACTGCTTTAGTCAGTTGTTTCATCTGGGTGGAAACGGTGGGTTGGGTGATCGATAGTTCTTCAGCAGCCCTGGTGAAACTGCCATGACGAGCGGTTGCTTCAAAGACAATCAGTTGATGTAAAGTGGCGTGAATCAAGAGAGGCCTCTAGAGAGCTACACTTCTGTTACTGCCTTGAGGAGCTTTGCTAAACAGAAGCAGGAATGGAGGGGAACGAGTGAAAACCTCCCCACACCGCTTATATCATAGGTTTAAATCAATACTTTTGTAAAGATATATCGATTCAAGCTCAATTTACAAAAATTTGCTTGTCAAGATATCCGTTCTAGTATAGATTTATAACAATCGATCTTTAAAAACCATAAAGTTTTGTCTATCAAGGCTGGTCTGTCAACCGCCGGCTTTGTTGTGGCAAAAAATCCTTTGCTCAGTTGGATTCTCATGGAAATAACCAATCGTATTCATTTTGACAATTTGCGGGGTGATATCTTCGGTGGTCTAACAGCTGCCATCGTTTATCACCCTCTAGCTCTCGCCTTCGGGGTAGCTTCTGGGACGGCGATCGGGGCCAGTTCAACCGCCAAAAATCCCGAATTAGGCTTACCTGCGGACTTGACACTGTCCAAAGTTCTGCCCGCAACAGGTTTGCTTAAGGGGTAAAGAGCCTTACTCTTACTCTCTTTCAGCTTTTGAAGGTTCATTTAGTTCGTTTATATTCAATACTCCTCATCAGGGGAGGCTTAAGGAGGTATTCGTGGATTTTTTCTCATTGTTTGTCATGGACTTTATCCAGCAGTTGCAGTCGCCAACGCTGGCCTTTTTGATTGGTGGCATGATCATTGCCGCTCTCGGTAGTGAATTGGTCATCCCAGAGTCGATTTGTACGATCATCGTCTTCATGCTGCTGACCAAAATCGGTCTGACCGGCGGGATTGCCATCCGCAATTCCAACCTGACGGAAATGGTATTACCAATGATCTTTGCCGTCATAGTAGGGATTATTGTGGTCTTCGTCGCCCGCTATACCTTAGCCAATCTGCCCAAGGTGAAAGTGGTCGATGCGATCGCTACTGGGGGATTATTTGGAGCCGTGAGTGGCTCGACTATGGCCGCCGGTCTGACGGTACTCGAAGAACAAAAGATCCCCTACGAGGCTTGGGCCGGCGCACTCTATCCTTTTATGGATATCCCGGCGCTGGTAACGGCGATCGTGGTGGCTAACATTTATCTTAACAAGAAGAAGCAGAAAGAAGCAGCCCACGACCACGAGTCTTTTAGCAAGCAGCCGGTGGCGGCCGGGGATTATTCCGATCAGCAGGATTATCCTAGCAGTCGGCAGGAATATCTCAGCCTACAGCAGCCAGCGGATAATCGGGTCAAGATTTGGCCGATCATTGAAGAAAGCCTGCGCGGACCGGCCCTATCGGCCATGTTATTAGGTCTGGCTTTGGGCATCTTCACCCAGCCGGAAACTGTCTATAAAAGCTTCTACGATCCCCTCTTTCGCGGCTTGCTTTCGATCTTGATGCTAGTCATGGGGATGGAGGCTTGGTCAAGGGTTGGTGAACTGCGTAAGGTGGCCCAGTGGTATGTCGTCTATAGCGTCCTAGCACCCTTTGTGCATGGTCTAATCGCCTTCGGTCTCGGCATGGTTGCCCACTACGCCACCGGGTTCAGCTGGGGCGGTGTCGTGGTTCTGGCCGTCATCGCTTCCTCTAGTTCCGACATCTCCGGTCCCCCCACTTTGCGGGCCGGTATCCCCTCGGCTAATCCCTCCGCCTATATAGGCGCGTCCACGGCCATCGGTACGCCCGTAGCGATCGGCTTATGTATCCCGTTCTTCCTTGGTCTCGCCCAGGCCCTCAGCGGCGGCTAGGATTGTGGTCGGTGGGCGCTCCCTTGACGGGGCTTACCAAGCAAATAAATGTACACATTTAAGGAGATAATCAACATGGCTAAACCAGCCAAAAAGCTCGTCATCGTCACAGAAAAGATTTTGTTGAAAAAAGTCGCCAAGATCATCGAAGAATGCGGGGCGACCGGTTACACGGTGATGGATACTGGCGGTAAAGGCAGTCGCAACGTGCGCTCGTCGGGACAACCCCACGTTTCCGAAACCGATACGAATGTTAAGTTCGAGATACTTACCCCCGATCGAATTATGGCCCAAAATATTGCCAAGCAGGTTGCCGATCAGTTTTTCCTCAATTTTGCGGGCATGATCTATCTCTGTGATGCGGAGGTTCTGTACGGACAGAGTTTCTGTGGACCAGAGGGCTGTGAAATCTAGACAACTAAGCTTGTCTTGATCCGGGCCACCCCATCTGCAGCCTGACTGTCCTTGAGCGGTGGCCCTTTTTCCTATCCCCCAGTTTTATGACCACCTAGGGCTTGCTGAATAAATCTAAAAACCTTGTTGGATAAGGCTTTTAGGCTTTTTTCCCTCAAAAAGTGCTGACCATTGGAGTGATTGGGGGTAAAATCCCTGGACTTTTTCCCTGAAAATTAGGTAACTGACTACCTCAAAATCGGTAAAACCCTACACCCCACACCCCACACCCTGCCCCCACGAAAAACTTTTTCAGCAGACCCTACCTAAAACCTTTAACCCTCATCCCTTTAAACTGATGATTTTGTCCCCTATTCTGCCTCCTTCGATCGGGGAGATAGCAGCCCCCATGACTCCGCTCCCCTTGCTTGCCACCGTTGTGGCCGAGGATTCACCGATTATTCTCTCTGGCGTATTGCTGACGCTGGTGGTGATTTATCTGGCCAGCAAGCTCGGCGCAGAGGCCGCCCGACGATTGGATTTTCCGCCCGTACTGGGAGAACTGGTCGCCGGTGTGATTGTCGGCGTTTCGGCCTTGCATCTGCTCATCTTTCCCGAAGGGGGACTATCGGCCTCCGACTCGGTGATTATGACGGTACTGCAAGGATTGAATCAATTGGCCCCGGCTGCCGTGGACCGGATCTTTGAGTCCCAAAGTGAAGTGATTTCGGTTCTAGCTGAAATCGGTGTGATTATTCTGCTGTTTGAAATTGGCCTAGAATCCGACCTGCGACAACTCAAGGAAGTGGGAATTCAAGCCACGGTTGTGGCCTGTGTGGGGGTTGCGGCACCTTTTGCGGCAGGTACGGCTGGGTTAATGCTCGTCTTTCATGTGGCGGCCATCCCGGCGATTTTTGCAGGGGCAGCCTTGACAGCAACCAGTATCGGTATTACCTCGAAGGTGTTGTCCGAGTTAGGTCAACTCAAATCCAAAGAAGGGCAAATTATCGTCGGTGCAGCGGTGATCGATGATGTCCTCGGTATTATTGTTCTGGCTGTGGTCGCTAGTTTGGCCAAAACTGGTGAAATCGATGTGGTCAATGTTATTTACCTAATCGTCAGTGCCACGGCCTTTTTGATCGGATCAATTTTGTTGGGAGGTATTTTTAACAAAAGTTTTGTGGCGATCGTGGAGCGGCTGAAAACTCGGGGAAATATTGTTATTCCCGCATTTGTCTTCGCTTTCTTTATGGCATTTTTAGGCAATGCTATTCATCTGGAAGCGATTTTAGGGGCCTTTGCCGCCGGTTTGGTGCTTGATGAAACTGATACCCGCAACGAGTTGGATGAGTTAATTAAACCGATCGCCGATTTGCTTGTACCGATTTTCTTTGTGACGGTGGGAGCGCGTGCCGATCTCGGTGTTTTAAACCCAACGGTACCGGAGAATCGGGCCGGACTTTTGATCGCTGTCTTTTTGATGGTTGTGGCGATTATCGGTAAACTGGTGACGGGCTGGGCAGTTTTTGGCATATCTGGAATCAATCGTCTCGCCATCGGTGTGGGTATGATTCCCCGGGGTGAGGTGGGTCTAGTTTTTGCTGGGATTGGTTCGGCCAGCGGAATTTTGGATAAGCCTTTAGAGGTGTCGATTATTATTATGGTAATCCTGACCACTTTCCTCGCTCCTCCCTTCCTCAGAGTCGCTTTTGGTAAGACGGAAGCTGTTCCCGAAACCCTAGAAAGCAAGGAGCCAGCTAATCCTATTCCTTAATTTTGCGGGTAAAATCTGATTTTTTAGACGAGGCTGAAGCATTTTCAGCCTTTTTAAAAATAGACCTCTTGCATAAATCCGAAAACAAACGATAGAAACAATAATGGGAGGGACTTTGAGTTAATTATTTATTAGTAGTTGATAATCTTCAAAAATGTTGCTGTACAAGGATCGACTTAAGACTTTTGCAAGAGGTCTA
>NZ_JADBUN010000003.1:0-20214 GCF_020245625.1 Microcystis sp. M049S2
AAAATTATAGATGATTTCCTGACCTAAGATCACATTTTATTCTTTTTTCCACTTCAATCTAAGAATTGAGAAAAAAGCAAACCCTTATATTATACCATAAAAAAATTATGCAAGAGGTCTAATTACGAACTTCGTTACCGACAAAAGGATATATCTTGATTACTTTTGCAAGAGATCTTATGATCAAAAAGACGATTAAGAAACTCTCCAGAAGTTTAGGAGTTGATCTAAAAAGATACAATGTACAAACATCTGAAGCGGCGAAAATGCAGCGATTGTTAGCCTATAACAATATTGACTTAGTATTCGATGTTGGCGCTAATATTGGGCAATATGCCAAATTACTGCGAGAGTTAGGCTATTCGGGGAGGATTGTTTCCTTTGAACCTCTGTCAAGTGCTTACTATCAACTAAAAGCTGTCAGTGAAAAAGACCCCCTGTGGGAAATTGCTCCCCAAGCTGCCATTGGCAACCAAGAAGGTGAAATTATCATCAATATTGCTGGTAATAGTTATAGTAGTTCAGCTTTGCCAATGCTGGATGCTCACTTAGAATCTGCACCTGAATCAGCTTACTGTGGTTCAGAAACAGTAAAATTGAGCAGGCTAGATACCCTTGCCAAGAACTATATCAAAAGCGAAACTAAATCCATTTTCCTCAAAATAGACGTGCAAGGATTGGAAAAACAAGTGCTAGAAGGAGCAACTGCAATTTTGCCTTTGGTTAAAGGCATTAAGCTTGAATTATCTTTAGTCCCTCTCTACGAAGGTCAAGTCCTGTTTCAAGAAATGATTGATATCGTAGAAAAATTAGGTTACGAACTGTACGGTATTGAACCAGGGTTTACTGCCGAAAAAACTGGGAGGATGTTGCAGATGGATGGCATTTTCTTTAAACCAGATTAAATTTTTAATCTGGTAAAACATGAGCAAAGTTATTTGTTGATATCCTTTCTCAAACAGTGCTACCCTATGTACACAATGCGTACACAACGAGAGAGACATCCCCAAAAATCTATACCCCAGTCCTAGCAATGATATTCCTACTTGGTAATGGGATTTCTTATCCTTTTAGCTAAACAGCAACATTGCTCCTCTGAAATTAGCCCCCATCCCAACAAAACAGTACATCGAGCAACGAGACGAAGAATATTGGCTCAAAGGAACTCGTATCTCCCTTGACTCAGTTGTCTATTCTTTCTTGAACGGAGAATCGCCCGAAAGTATTGCCCAAAATTTTCCACTTCTTTCCCTCGAACAGGTTTATGGTGCGATCGCTTTTTATCTGGCCAATCGAGAGCTTGTCGATGCCTATCTGAAAAAGGGTGAAGCCGAGTTTCAGCAACTACAACAGTCTTGTAGAGAAAAGAGTCCTTTGCTGTACCAAAAATTGAAGGCAGCTCAAGCCTATAATATGTGCTTAAAAAACTCTAATTTCCTAGAAGAAGGCTATAATTACCATAACATTTTGCCCCCATCTCAATTCTAGCCCCTAGATATTTTCCCCAATGCTAGAGGAAAAAGCTCCTTAAGTCTGATCACCAGCGTGACTCCGATGACTTCAACTATTGCCCCTTCTCGACTTTCACTGCCCACCCAAGATGAATTGCCCTGCGATGACGGCGTTCCTATGGAAACCCAACGACATAAACTCCAGATGGATATACTCATAGATACCTTGTTACCCTGGTTAGCTGCTAGGGAAGATGGCTATGTAGGCGGCAATATGTTCGTTTATTTCAGCGCCGCACAGTTAAAAAACGAGGAATTTCGCGGTCCCGATTTCTTTGCTGTCCTGGGGGTTCCCAAAGCGGAAAGAAAAAGTTGGGTGGTTTGGCAAGAGGGGAAAGCTCCCGATGTGGTTATCGAACTCCTTTCTGAAAGTACCGCTCAACAGGATAAAACTGAAAAGAAAGCCATCTATCAAGACCGCTTGCGAGTACCAGAATATTTCTGGTACGATCCCTTTAATCCTGAAGACTGGGCGGGTTTTATCCTTAGAGACGGCAACTACGAGCCATTATCTCTAGAGATGGGAGAAAGATTTTTCAGTCAAAGGCTAGGGTTAGCTTTGGTACGCTGGCAAGGGGAGTATAAGGGAGTTGAGGCAGTTTGGCTGCGTTGGGCGACTTTTGCCGGCGATTTACTGCCCACGGAGTCAGAGCTAACTGAACAAGAGAGAATGCGGGCTGAACAAGAGAGAATGCGGGCTGAACAGGAAAGAATGCGGGCCGAACAGGAAAGAATGCGGGCCCAACAGGAAAAAATGCGGGCTGAGGATTTGGAAGCATTGCTTCAACGCTATCGAGAGCGTTTTGGAGATTTGCCAGAATAAATCTAGATGTTGACCGGCCAAAGTACAATGACTCTCCAGAAAGCTAATAGGATAGGAATATCAAGCATGGACAACCAATAACCTTAGAAAACTCTTGTTCGCTTTCTGGTGTTAGCTGGTTAAAATTTTTCTTTACAAGAAGTCGATCATCAGCTAAGATGTACCCAATATACCTATTGAATCGGGTCTTGAACTGGTCGGTTAATTAAATTGCCCATTATCGGTGACAGGCTGCCGCATCAGTATTTTGTCAAGATTTAATAGGCAACAACCAGCTAGTAATAGTTTGATCAAGGAGGCCAGTTCCCAGTTGGCTTTGACGACAAAACATGACAGTAAATATTAGTAGTGTAAAGGTTGACAATGTTGAATAAATTACTTAACCGTATGCAAACCGAACAGGGTAGAAAAAATATTAAATTTGCCCTGGCCAGAAAAATATTCAATCCCCTCTTAAGAAATATTGGCTACACCCTAATTACTGACCATTTTTATCAGCCGATACCCAACCGTCAGGAAATTATGACCTACGCGGGCAAAGAAAGGCCTCTTAGCTCAATTGAATGGCATCTAGACAAGCAAACTGAACTGGTTAGGTATTTACTAGAAAAATATGCTTTAGAATTTAACAATAAAGAAATTTTTTCAGCGTTTGGTTATTCCGAAGATACTTCTGCTCTCATTAGTGGCGATGCAGAAGTCCTCTATACTATGGTCAGAGAAAAAAAGCCGTCTCGGATAATTGAAATTGGGTCGGGTGGTAGCACTAAAATTATCGCCGCAGCTTTAAAAATGAATTTTAGAGAAAATTCCCAAAAATCACAACTGATCTCGATCGAGCCTTATCCTCAAGATTTTTTAAAAGACTTTGCTAATGTTAGTAAAGATTTTCTAGAATTTAGTTTGCTTACCCAGAAGGTAGAATCCGTAGATTTGTCTGTTTTTGAATCCCTGCAAACCGATGATATTCTGTTCGTTGATTCTAGTCATGTGTTTAAGTCTGGTAGTGATGTGGAGTTTGAATTTCTTCAAGTTTATCCCCGTTTACAAACGGGAGTTTTAGTTCATATTCACGATATATTCTTTCCCTATGATTATCCCATCGAATGGAATCTCAAAGAATCACGATACTGGAACGAGCAATACTTTTTAGAGACCTTTCTACAATTTAACAAAAAGTTTGAAATTTTGGCATCCCTATCTATGGTATCTTCTTATAAGAATTCTGTGTTTCTTGAGAATATCAATGCTTATAATGAAGATCGATTACCCGGTTCTTTCTGGATGATTGCTTAAAGATTACTCGCAGTAAAAAAACATGAAAATAATTAATCTTAATCATAATTTTTCCACGACTCGTAAACTCACTTCTGCTCCCCTACAATATCCAATATTATCTCCAGCAAATCTAGAACGCAAGGGAGAAGGAGGATTAAGAACAAAGGGATATTTCAAGCACTCCTACGGGGAGACAAGTGAGTTATCGGAAAAATTTACAGTTCCTTTGGTTACTATTATAACGGTAGTTTTTAATGGAGAAAAGCACTTAGAGCAGACAATTCAGAGTATCATTAGCCAGACTTATGATAACGTGGAATATATCATCATAGACGGAGGTTCCACGGACGGTACAGTTGATATTATACGCAAGTATGAGGAAGTAATTGATTATTGGGTAAGCGAACCAGATGCAGGAATTTCTGACGCTATGAATAAAGGGATAAGTTTGGCGACAGGAATTCTAATTAATCACTTACATGCAGGGGATAAATTTGCTGCTGACACAACCCTGTCGTCAGTGGTTTCATCTTATAATTCAGAAGGCTGGCGATGGTGTTTCGGTAATCAACTATTGAGAAGTCATACAGACGATACTATAGTGGGTTGCTTCTGTCCTCCTAAATTTAGTCAAAAACTACTTCACATAGTAAATACGATTCCCCATTCGACTGTTTTTTCTGAACGAGCTTTGATAGAAGAAGTAAATGGGTTTGACAATAATTATAAATGTGCTATGGATTACCATCTTTGGCTCAGGTTCACTCAATTATCAAAACCTAAACAATTTGATTATGCCACTGCTGAATTTTTACTGGGTGGTCGCTCCTCAGATGTAAAATTAGCATTGCGGGAAGAATTTAGAGCTAGAAAGGAAGTTTTAAAGCTGTCAAAACTAGAATTATTACTCTCTTTGGCAGTAGTAATGATGAGGTATATTAAGCGACAACTGCGAATCACTACATTTGTCAAAAATAGTCCAGCATAATGGCAGTGAAGATAGATAATAAAAGTTGAGAGCAAATACGACATATGAAAATCGCTTATATTATTCCTCGTCTCAAAGATAGTGGCTTAACGAGAATACCTTTGTGGCTGTCTAATAGTCTTTATCCTGAGCATGAGGTGAAGGTATTCTACTTCAGTGAAACTAATTCTCAAGAAAAATATCTCAGCTTTAATGCTCCTGTTCAAAGAATAAGTTTTACCAGTTTTTGTCAAGAATTAAAAGATTACGATATAGTCCACTCCCATGGATTAAAACCCGATTTGTACCTTGCCATTAATTACCATAAGATTAAAGGCATAAAGATTACAACTATTCATGGCTATCACGTCGATGCACTCAGATACGACAAAGGCCCTCTGCTAGGGTATATATGGGGAAATTTATGGAACCTAGCCTGCCGAAAATTAGATTTAGCAGTTTGTATAAGTCAGACGATGGAAAGATACTATCAAGGACTTGGCTATAAAAATACCACTGTAATCTACAATGGAATAAAAAAAATGGATAACAGTAGAAAGACAATCAAAGGAACTGATATAAAAACTGGAAATAAAATTGTAATAGGTACAGTTTCTAACCTAAATAAAGTAAAAGGAGTAGAGCAAATCATACAAGTATTACAGAAAAATACACTGTACCATCTGATAGCAATAGGGGGAACATCTCAAAACATTAATCGATTGCAACTCTTGGCAGGAAAACTAGGAGTTGCCCAAAGATGTGTTTTTACAGGCTATCGAGAAAATCCCTGGGAAACGGCGATTAATATTGACGTTTTTGTTTTTCCATCTCGTTCAGAGGGATTTGGTATTGCATTAGTTGAAGCTGCCAGTTTAGGAATTCCAATTATCTGTTCTGATATTCCGACATTTCGAGAGATGTTTGACGACAATGAAGTGACATTTTTCAAACTTGATGATATAGATGACTTGAACAACAAAATACTTATGTTAGATGAAATTAAAGACAAAGTTTCTCGGGCTAAGTTAAAAGCAGAAAAACTTTTTTCTTTGGAAAGTATGTGTTACAATTACTATCAGGAGTACAAAAAATTAATTGATGCTAATTAAAAATTATGAACTATAACCATATATAAAAATAAAAGGAGGCTCTATTGACATGATTGGGATTTGTAATTTATGCGGTTCTGTGGTGGTTCGGATACATCCAGGATATTTTGGTACTCGTTGTTTAAACTGTAGATCTACTAAAATTCATAGAGCAGTTGGTTTGACAATTGAATCTCTAAATTTTTCAACCAGTACGTCTGTTTATGAGTTGTCTTCTCGCGGAGCTTTGTATAAATTCTTAAAAGGTAAATTTAAGAATTTATACTTTTCTGAATACTTTGATGATGTACCTCTAGGGTTGATGAAGAACTCTGTTGTCTGTCAAGACGTTCAAAATCTTTTTCTCAACGACGAATCTTTTGATTTAGTGACTTCCACCGAAGTTTTTGAGCATGTTCCTGATGACAGCAAGGGTTTTTCTGAAATTTACAGAGTCTTAAAAAAAGATGGATATTTTATTTTTACCGTGCCTTTATTAGATAAACCGAAGACAGTTGAAAGATGTTTCTTACAGCCTGATGGGACTATCATACATCAACTTGAGCCTGAGTATCATGGCGATCGGATTCGAGGACAGGGAAGAGTTCTTGCCTTCAGAAATTACGGATTGGATATAACTAAACGGTTAGAAAGTTGTGGTTTTCACGCTGAAATACGTCTAGTAAACTCGACGCGCAATGTAATTGAAGATCAGAAGGTTATCATAGCAAAAAAAATGTAGTTCTATAACTGTCACTAAAAAATCAACTGGAGATGAGAATAAAATGTTAATTTCCTGCAAATACAACTCTTTTTTTATCCGTAATCCCAAAGTAGCGTTGTCGTCTTTGGAGAAATCTCTGAGAAAAATTATCTTAAATGACTGGGAATGTTTTAACTATATTTGAAACTTGACAAAAAGACTATGAGAGAATACTAGAATTGCTTAAGTTACCAGAAGTAAAACTAGCAACCGTCAATCAAAATCCTCAACGTCAGCGAGACTACAGGAGTTATTATAACGAAGAAACTAAAAATATTATTAGTGAACATCTCAAGGAAGATATAGAACTGTTTGGATACTCTTTTTAGTAAAAGATAGCTTTAGATACTTATGCAACTTACGGCCTCCCTTGTCCTTTACAAAAATGACCCAGAGATAGTTATTCAAGCAATTAAATCTCTGTTCGGCACATCCATGGAAATTAATTTATCTGTAGTAGATAATTCTCCCACTGATGAACTAAAAAAAATATTCGATAATTTTCAGGAATACGATATAGATTATTACTTCAATAATGGTAATAACGTTGGTTTTAGTAAAGCGCAAAACCTAGCTATTGCTAGGTCTAAAAACTATGATTATCATCTAGTAATGAATCCCGATATATACTTTGATAGCAAAACAATTTTAGAACTAATAGATTATTTAGAACATAATTTAGACATTGGATTAATTCAGCCTAAAATACTTTATCCCCACGGTGAAATACAGTATCTTTGTAAACAGAACCCAACTTTTTTGGCACTGTTTATGAGAAGATTTTTTCCAAAAAAATTAGCTAATCAGGGGATATTTAAAGAGTATATGGATTGGTATGAAATGAGGGAAACTGGTTATGATAAAATTATGGACGTTTGCTATTTGTCTGGGTGTTTTATGCTGTTTCGTCGTCAATATTTAGAAGAAATTGGATACTTTGATGAAAACATTTTTATGTATCTAGAAGATGCGGATATAACCTTGAGAATGGCAGAAAAATATAGGTCTGTATTTTATCCCAATACCTATATTTATCACTACTGGGCTAGAGGTTCGCAAAAATCTCTTAAATTGACTTGGGTGACTATTCAATCAGCATTTTATTATTTTAGTAAGTATGGCTGGAAATTTTGGTAAATTAGGTTAACATTATAATTGTAAAAAATTTTATGAAAAACATTTTAGTCACGGGTGCAACAGGTTTTATCGGTAGCTATCTTCTGCCAATTTTGTCTCAGCAGAAATTCCAGATTACTGCAGCAGTACGAAATAATTTGTCTCAGTCCTTATCTATCCCAATTAAAACTATCAAAGTTGGCCATATCGATGAAAAAACTAATTGGCAAAAGGCTCTTGAGGGAATTGATATAGTCATCCATCTAGCGGCCCGCGCTCATATTATCAACGAAACTATTCCCAATCCAGAAGCGGAGTTTATTAAGGTTAATACTCAAGGTACAGCTAACTTAGTTGAACAATCAATTCAAGCAGGAGTTAAACACTTTATTTTTATCAGTTCTATCGGTGCGATGACAACTCAAAGCGATAGGATACTCACAGAAAACTCTCCCTGTCATCCCGATAGTCCCTATGGTCGTAGTAAACTGCAAGCAGAACAAGCTTTAATTAACCTTGCCAAAGATAGTAACATGACTTGGACAATTATTCGTCCTACTCTAGTTTACGGTCCTGGTAATCCGGGTAATATGGAGCGCTTGATGAAACTAATTAAACGGGGACTACCTTTACCTTTTGGTGCAATAAAAAATCGTCGTAGTTTTGTCTTTGTGGGTAACTTAGTTGCTGCCATTATTACCTGTTTAGATCATCCTAATGCCGCTAATCAAATCTTTTTAATTAGCGATAACCAAGCTGTTTCTACTCCCCAATTAATTCGACTCATTGCTCAACGAATTCAACAACCCTGTCAATTGCTACCCGTCCCCACTACCCTACTTAGATTCTTAGGTTATCTGGGTGATAGGGTAGAATCTATAACAGGGAAAAATCTCCCTTTTAACACCTATAATATCGATCGCTTGCTTGGTTCTCTTACTGTTGACTCTAGCCATATTCAAAAAACCCTGGATTGGCAACCTACCTTTACTTTAGAGCAAGGATTAGCCCAAACAATTCAGCCAGAAAATTAGTGATCAACCTGTCAAAAAGACTTCATAATTCAAGTTCCGCTTTGACAAAATCGGCAGTTTTATAGAGAGAAAACCCCACTTTAGCGGCTATCATCTGCATAGCGCGATTATCCCTTAAAATTTCCCCTTCAATTCCGTCTAATCCTTCCTTTTTGCCAATAGTGACTAAACGCTGTAGTAATTCTGTACCAATACCTTGACCTTGATAGTCATCCCTAACTAATAGGTCAAATTCCGCCACATTAACGCCATGCAGTTTATTTAAGCGTCCTATAGCGATAATTTCTGGCTCTTCCGTCTGATCGTTATTAATCTCTACCACTAAGCTCATTACTCGATCGTAGTCAATAAAACAAATGCGCGTAAGACGATCATAAGCGGTTTGGCGATCGAGATTGACAAGATGAAAATAACGATAATAAATGGTTTCTTCCGAGAGATAATGGTGAAATTGTCGCACTAAAGGCTCATCCGCTGCCCAAATCGGACGAATTAGCACCTTTAAGCCTCTTTTCGTCCTCCAAGGCCCTATATAATGTTCGGGATAGGGACGAATCGCCGGATGAGATAACTTTTCTGGGGGAGTAGTTGGAGGATGAAGAAGGATAGAGGCGGAAAGGGCGATTAATTGCTCTGAATCGGCAAAAAAGGGATTAATATCGATAGTTTTAATGCGAGGTTGTTCACTAACCAAGTGACTAAATCTAACGATTATTTGCTCCAAATTCGCTAAATTAAGCGATTTAAGCCCATTTGTCCCGTTAAAAGCCCGATAAATCTTGGTTTTTTCTAAAAGTCGGCGAGCGAGATTAGTATTTAAAGGAGGTAGAGCGGTGGCGTAATCTTGAAAAATATCGACTAAACGGCCGCCAGTACCGAAAATTATCACCGGTCCGCACTGATCATCGTAATTAGAGCCGATAATTAACTCATATCCTCGATCGATTTCTAACATCGGTTGAATACTCACCCCGAGAAAATGCTCCCCACCCACTTGTGCGCTAACATTAGCTTCGATCGCCTGATATGCTTGCACCACTGCCATGGGGGAAAAAAGCGGCCATTGTACCCCACCCACCGCGCTTTTATGGATAATCGTCCTCGAATGCAGTTTCATCACCACGGGATAACCGAGAGATTCAGCGAGATTAACTGCTTCTGCGGCACTTTCAGCAATTTTAGTGACAATAACAGGGATTCCATAAGCTTTGAGTATATCTAAAGACTCTGGCTCACTGAGAATTGTTCTATCCCCTGCTTGCTCGATAATCTGGCTAACTAAAACTCGATCGGAGCCATTTTCCTGAGAATTGGTTAAAATTGGCGTTTGATAAAGACCGCGCAGATTCTCTTCATATTTCCAGAGCAAATTAAACACCCGGGCTGCCGAATCGGGATAGCGATAGGTGGGGATACCCTGCTGATTTAATAACGCTACTCCCTCTGCAATGCCCTCTCCCCCCATCAAACTTGCTAAAATGGGTTTTTTGCTATTTTGAGCGATTAAAGCGATTCTATGGGCAATTTCTCGCAGATCGGTGTTAAAGCGAGGCGAGAGAATCATCAACACCGCATCGGTATGTACATCCGCTAAAGCGATCTCTAGGGCGCGAGCGTAGCTATCGGGATCGCTGCCGCGACGCAGATCGATGGGATTTTGGGGGACAATATCCGCGGGAACAAGAGGCGCTAGTTGTGCGATCGTTGCGGGGGTAAGGGTTGCCAGTTGTCCATCTTCCGCCAGTAAAGCCGAGGCGGCTAAAAGAGCGGGAGCAAAACCATTGCTGATGATTGTCAAGCGTTTTCCCCGGGGAAATCGGGGAATTTTCGCTAAAACTTGCGTGATATTCAAGAGATCGGCCAGTCTTTGTACTTCCACGATGCCACAGCGAGCAAAGGCAGCGGAGAGAGTTAGCTGATCGCTGGTCAATTTGCCAGCATGGGAAAGAGAAGTGGGGTCAAAGTCGGTACTGTGGCGACTAATGGCGATAATTGGTTTATTTAGGGCAACTTCTCGGGCCGAGGACAGAAAAGAGCGGGCATTATTCAGGGATTCCAAGTAGATAACGATGCTTTTGGTTTGGGGATCGTCTCCCAAATAATAGAGTAATTCGCCCCAATCCACATCTAAAAGGACTCCGAGGGAGATAAAGTGACTAAAACCGACATTTTCGCTTAAACTCCAATCAAGCACGGCAGCAGCGATCGCCCCACTTTGACTAATCAGGGCAATTGAACCGGTTTTCGGCAGGATGGGGGAAAAGGTGGCGTTAAGATTTTGGCTTATATTACAGATTCCTGAGCTATGGGGACCGATGATGCGTAATTTTTGACCAGCGATCGCTTTAATTTCCCTAAGTAAATTTTCCCCCATCTGTCCAGTTTCCCGAAAACCCGTGGAGAGAATCAGGGCGCATTTAACCTGTTTTTCGACAGATTGGGCGATAATAGCGGGAATTTCGGGAGCAGGGGCGGTGATAATTACCAGATCGATCGCCGCCTGGATATCCTCTAAACTGCTATAGGTGGGAAGATCGAGCCAGTTTTCGGGGTGAGGATTAACTAGATAAAGGCGGTGCTGACCGGGATTATGATGGAGATTATTTAAAAGAGTGCGATCAAGTTGGGGATTTTGGCGATTAAATCCCACCACAGCGATGTTTTTTGGCTCAAAAAAGGCTCTTATGGTTTGATGTTCGCCACCACGAGGCTCTAAGATGGAATTTAACATAAGTAAGCTAGGAGGCATTTAAACTGGGTATTGTTAAGTGAGCTAAAAAAGCAGCTAACCCTTACTGTTCCAGTGTTCTGTGGCGTTCCCCGATCAACCTAGACCAATTCTAGCTGTTTAATCAGGGTTCGATCGGTGTAATTAATTTTGTCTAGGTAGGGTTGGCTGAATAAATCTAAAAACCTGGTTGAGTAAGGTTTTCAGACTTTTTTTCCCTCAAAAAGTGCCGACCATTGGAGTGATGGGGGGGAATTTTTAGGGACTTTTTCCCTGAAAATTAGGTAATTGACCCCCTCAAAATCGGTAAAACCCTACACCCCACACCCGACACCCCACACCCTGCCACCAGGAAAACTTTTTCACCAAACCCTAGGTAGCGATCGGCAATAAAACAGCCCTAGCCGATGAACATTTTCCCCAAGAGATCTAGTAAACTAACTGATGCTGTAAATATTTAGAGACAGACGATGGAACTGGAATATCCCGAGGATTTGAGATACCTAGAAACCCACGAATACGTCAGACTCGAAGGTGAAATCGCTACCTTGGGAATTAGTGCTTTTGCCGTCGATCAATTGGGTGATATCGTGTTTCTAGAATTGCCCGAATTGGGAGAGGCACTGGAAGTAGGTAGTAGTTTCGGCACGATCGAATCGGTAAAAGCGGTAGAAGATCTTTATCCTCCCGTCTCGGGAACCGTAGTCGATCGCAATCAAGCGATGATTGACTCCCCCGAATTAATTGCCGATGATCCCCACGGGGAGGGTTGGTTATTAAAAGTGCGGGTAGAAAATCCCGATAATGCCTTGGCTGATACCCTCTCCGCTAGTGAATACCGCGCCCAAGTAGCAGGGGAAAGTTAACTAATATTAACAACAGGGAGCCAGACCCTCACACTATCATAGGCATAGAAAGAATTAAAAATCCAGGAAGCGATCGAGTCTTCCTGATTTTTGTCTCTAAACCGTGCTGAGACGAAATTCTAGCCCGAATCGAGTCAGGTTTCACTATTTACCCAATCTATGCTAAATCCTAATCTCGCGGCGATCGAACTTTCCAAAGAGGAGGTTCAACGCTACTCTCGACACATTATTCTGCCCGAAGTGGGCTTAGAAGGTCAAAAAAAACTAAAAGCCGCCAGTGTTCTCTGCATCGGCACCGGGGGACTCGGTTCCCCGCTTTTACTCTATCTAGCGGCGGCTGGCATCGGTAGAATCGGTATTGTTGACTTCGATATCGTCGATAGTTCCAATCTGCAACGTCAAATTATTCACGGCACTTCCTGGGTAGGCAAACCGAAAATTGTTTCCGCTAAGGACAGAATTCTAGAAATTAACCCCTATTGTCAGGTGGATTTGTACGAAACCCGCATAAGTTCCGAAAATGCCCTTGACATTTTAGCCCCCTATGATGTAGTTATCGACGGGACCGATAATTTCCCCACCCGTTATCTGACTAATGATGCTTGTGTTCTTCTCGACAAACCCAACGTTTATGGCTCAATTTTCCGCTTTGAAGGACAAGCAACCGTTTTTAACTACCAAGGCGGTCCCAACTACCGCGATCTCTATCCCGAACCGCCACCACCGGGGATGGTTCCCTCCTGTGCGGAAGGCGGCGTTTTAGGGGTTTTACCCGGGGTAATCGGCACAATTCAAGCCACAGAAGCCATTAAAATTATCCTCGGCGCTCCGGATACCCTCAGTGGTCGTTTACTGCTTTACAATGCTTGGGAAATGAAATTCCGCGAGTTAAAATTGCGTCCGAATCCTATCCGTCCCGTCATTGAAAAACTAATTGATTACGAACAATTCTGCGGTATTCCGCAAGCGAAGGCACAAGAAGCAGCAGAACAGCAAAAAATGACAGAAATGACCGTAGTAGAGTTAAAAGCACTAATTGACAGCAATGCCAATGATTACATTCTCATCGATGTGCGTAATCCCAACGAGTACCAAATCGCTAATATCCCCAACTCGGTGTTAATTCCCCTACCCGATATCGAGAATGGTGCGGCAATTCCCAAAATTAAGGAATTAGTCAACGGTTATCGTCTTATCGCCCATTGTAAGATGGGGGGACGTTCCGCTAAAGCCCTCGCTATCCTCAAAGAGGCAGGTATCGAAGGAATTAACGTCAAAGGTGGCATCAGTGCCTGGAGTCGTGAAGTCGATTCTTCTGTACCAGAATACTAATTTTGGCCCTTGGGTTTTGGGGTTTTGGGGTGTTAGGGTTTTGGGGTATTAGTCAAATTCCCCCATCTCCCCATTCCCCCATCTCCCCATTCCCCCATCTCCCCACTTCATAATTCCCTTCCCCCATCTCCCTGTTTCCTGTTCCCCGTGAATCTGTTAAGATCAAGGCCAGTTAGCCTTAAAATCTTCGGTGTGAGCAAACAATGAAAAACCATATTAAAAAAATTGCTAGTTGGAGCGCGATCGCTACTATTTCCCTTGGCTTAGTAGAAATGAACCGAACAGCGATCGCATTTGGCAACAATAATCAATTTAGTGCCTGTATCAGTCAGATTGTCGGCACGGGAGTCAGTCCCGAAGATGCCGCCACCGCTTGTTCAGAAGCATTAATTCCTAAAGAATTATCCCGGTGTGTGGTGATGATTAAATCCAAAACCCCGATCGATGGTAATCTGGCTCTGCAAGCTTGTTTTCAAGTGCGTCGTCCCATCGACCTAGGTAATTGTGTGGTCGATATCCATCGCGCTGCCCCCTTATTTGCCACTAATTCCCTCAAACAAACGGAAACAGCCAAGGAACCTGATAAATTAGGGATTTCTAAACAGGTTTTAGATTCCTGTCGTCAAAGTTTATTACCCGGCCGCTTTTCCGAGTGCGTTATCGCTGTCAGTCGTGGTGCGGACAAAAATAATCCCTCCCAAGCTTTACAAACCTGTTTAAGTGCCGAGGATTTCCCCAGAGATCTATTCCCCAGTTATCCCCAAAATCAAGACCAGAGACCTTAATCAAGATTATTTGGCTCTCTCATTTTGGGAATATACGGAAGAACCAGAAAACGTTAAAGATTGAACCATCAATCAGACGAGTTCGGCGGCTTAGGAAAGGTACACTTAACCGTAATATTTAAATTACTTTTAGCGGTTCCTTTAGTAATATAAGGGATTCCTACCTCACCGCCGATTTCCACACCAAATTGTAAAGTGACTTCCTCAATGTTGGCAATGGCTAAATTGCGAAAAGCGTTTAAGGTATAAGTAGTGTAGGTACGAATTGTATCTTCAATTGTCTGAAAATTCTGTAAAACTTGCTGTTTATCTGGTATAGAAGTTCCCCTTTTAGCAACTCTTCCCTCGGTTTTTACTGTCTCGGCAGGAATTTCTAGGTCATCGGTGGACTCTATATAAATTAGAGTGTTTTCGTCAATTTGGATTGGAGTTAGTCGAGTCATAAATAATGCAAAAATTGAAAATTAACTTTTTTCTTAACTATTTCTCGGCTCTCCCGTACTTGTGATGATAAGAAAAGATTATCTAAGAGAGGGCCTATGCTTTCCTTGCAGTTTACCAAAAAATAACCTAATATAAAAAATATTTCTATCCCTTGCTGACTGTCTATGGCTCGCTACGTCCTCGTCATCGGCATTAACTATTACGATAACCCCAATTTGCTGCCACCTTTGAGCAAACCCGCCAAAGATTTACTATGATTGGGACAGGTTGAGAAACCATTAGGAAGGGTTGCCGTTTAACTTCTATTGATAAGCTAGGAGGAAGCTAATGGCTAAGGTTTACATTTCCTCGACCTATGGGGATTTGAAGGAGTATCGAGAAGCAGCGTATCGAGCCTTGCGGCGGCTGGGACATGATGCAGTGGCAATGGAAGATTATGTCGCTACTGGACAGCATCCACCACTGGCGAAATGTCTGAAAGATGTAGATAATTGTGACTGGTATGTGGGAATTTTTGCCTGGAGATATGGTTACATTCCTGATGAGGAAAACCCCGAAGGCAAATCGATTACAGAATTAGAGTATCGCCAAGCAGAAAAAAAACAGAAACCTCAATTTATTTTTCTCCTTGAAGAAAATCATCCTTGGTCGAGAAACCAGATGGATGAAGTTACAGGACAAGGAGAGAATGGGATGTGTATAAAACAATTACGCCAGGAGTTAGGAAAGAAGAAACTGGTTAGTTTTTTCACTAATCCCGATGAATTAGCCAGTCTAGTAAGTGCATCTGTTGGCAAGTGGGAGAGGGATTTATTGGGAAGTAATAAACAACCTGAAGCTTCAGCAGAGAAACGACAGGAACCACTCTACAATGCAAGAGATGAATTAATTTGTCCCTACCAAGGATTGCTGGCATTTACTGAAAAGGAACGCCCTTTCTTCTTCGGACGGCAGACCATAGTAGAAGCCTTGGAGAAAAAACTGAATCAAAGGAAGAATTTTATACCTTTAATTGGTGTTTCTGGAAGTGGTAAATCTTCGGTAGTTCTGGCAGGATTGATTCCTTGGTTGGAAGAATTAGGATGGCAAATTCTCGAACCGATCAAGCCTGGATTTAAGCCGTTGACAATGTTGGAAAGCTTGCTGTTACCCTATTTTCGAGATGATCAACAATTGCTGGATCAATGTATCAATAATCAAGACAGCGAAGGCTTAAAACCGCTATTAGAGCTTTTTCCCCGCGAACACAAATTCTTGCTGGTGGTGGATCAGTTTGAGGAATTATTCACTTTTGCTCTAGCGGAACAGCGCGATCGCTTTATTGAATTGATTACTCAAGTTGCCACAATTCCTGACTTTCCTCTGGCAGTTGTCGCTACCATGAGGGCGGATTTCATTGAACCCTGTTTGCGTTACGATGGGCTGCGACAACTGATTCAAAATAACGCCGAATACCTGCCAGATCTAAGGGGATTAGATTTGCTAGAAGCTATCACCGAACCAGCCAAACTGCAAGGCTATGAAGTTACGAAAGAATTGCTCAATAAAATCCTTGAAGATATTAAACAAGAACCAGGATTTTTACCCTTATTAGAGTTTGCTTTAACCCAGCTTTGGCAGAAACGAGATGAGGCAGAACATCGGCTGACTTTAGATACTTATGAGGCGATAGGTGGGATAGTAGGAGCGTTAAATTGTCAAGCTGATAAAGTCTATCAATATAGGGATTATGAAGAAGAAAAACCTGTAAAAGAGCGAACGGAAGCAGAGAAAACTTTAATCAAGCGAATTTTCTTGAATCTTCTGCAAATAGGAGATGGGGAAAAAGATACCAGATTGCGTCAATCAAAAGCCTTTATCTTGTCTTTAGCCGGAGATAATCAAGAAGGACAAAAAGTTTTAACAGAACTAATTGAAGGAAAACAAGGATTAGTAAAAGGTCGCCTTTTAGTAACGGGAAAAACTGAACGAGAAGAAGAAGCTTGGGTAGATTTAGCCCATGAAGCTTTAATTGAAAAGTGGGACAACCTGAATCTGTGGCGAACCGAAACTCGCCAGGGTAGAGAATTAGCGAAACAGGTGGATAAAGATGCCCAAAATTGGCAGAAAAATAACAAATCTCAGGATTATTTGTGGTCGGGTGACAAGTTAGCAGACGCGGAGAAAGTTCTGCAACAATATAAAGACACAGTGGAAACTACGGACTTGGCTCAAGAGTTTCTCCAAGCTAGTAGCCAGGAGGAGTTACGTTCTTACCTGAGAAGTCCAGATATTGATAATTTAGAGCGAGAGACATTAGAAAAAGAGGCAGTCCGTAAATTATTCTTCAATCAAGAAAGGCTATGGCAATTACTCACAGATGAGAAGGAAAAAGCACAGATAAGGCTGTCAGCTTCCTGGTTACTGAAGCAGTGGGGAGAGGAGGTTCCTATCTGGACAGCAGAGGTTGATAAGCAAGGAAATATTGCCCTCTCAATCATCGCAGAAAATGACCTACCAAGCACAGTAATCGAACAGTTAGAAGGTGAAATAAGCCTAGAAATGGTGGAGATTCCTGGTGGTGAGTTTTGGATTGGTTCTCGTGAAGGAGAAGCAGGAGCATATCCAGATGAACTTCCGCAACACAAGGTCAAAATTTCTCCCTTTCTGATGGGCAAATATCTAGTAACGCAGGCGCAGTGGCGAGTAGTGGCTTCTATGCCTAAAATTGAACGGGATCTTAACCCAGAACCTTCCTACCATAAAGGGTATAGCCGCCGACCAGTGGAATGTATTAGTTGGTACGAAGCAGTGGAATTTTGTGAGAGACTATCCCATTGGTCTCAGCAAAAAGGGAAAGGCTATCAATACAGTTTACCCAGTGAAGCGGAGTGGGAATATGCCTGTAGGTCAGTTATCAGTTATCAGTTATCAGTTATCAGTGAAGAATTAAGCCAAAATCCGATTTATCCGCCTTATCATTTTGGTTGGAAAATTGACCCAGCTTTGGCAAATTATGCACAAACTGCTCTTGCAAGGACGACCACCGTAGGCAGGTTTCAAATCGCCAATGCCTTTGGACTTTATGATATGCACGGGAACGTCTTTGAATGGTGTTTAGATGATTGGCATGATCATTATGAAGGCGCACCAATAGATGGCCGGGCGTGGCTAATTGAGAAGCATTCTCAATTAAAGTTGCTGCGCGGCGGTTCGTGGGACCTCGGCCCAGGGAACTGCCGTTGTGCCTCCCGCGGCAGGTACTATCCCGTTAATAGGGCCAGCAACGTCGGGCTGCGGGTAGTTGCGTCGTCGAGGACTTAGCTTTTCCCTTTTTTCTCTTTCACTTTTACCCTTTATCCTGTATTTTTTTCCCTTTTAAGCGAGCGTAGCGAGCGAATTTTTTTTTGAAATTTGCTTGTGCCAAGGCTCTGGCTTGGTATATATAGTTGTTTCAAATAAGAATGAGATAAGACTCACCTAGCTCACTATTATTGTCAGTAAGCACTCCCGTAGGGGCGAAGCATTCGGGCAATAACCTATCGCTGAAACCGTAGATTTCTTATCCGAATGCTTCGCCCCTACAACCTCAAATACCAATTTAAATGATGAAAAGCTTATGTCTCAAACTTATTTGAAATGACTATAACATCTAGCGAGCAGACTACCTGAATAATTAGCGAGCAGGATGCTCGCATTCCCTTAAATCTAAGGCACTAAATTAGCTGTTTCAATCCAGTAGTATGCTATACTTATTACAGGTATAAACTCGTAAATTGGAGGAAAAAGCCATCAATAATGATACCCACTCCCGAACAGATGCTTACTTGCATTAGAATGTGTCAAACCCTGTCTAACTTCTATACCGATATTCATCTATTTCGGTATGATGAAAATAGTAATGTGAGCATCTTGCTCACTAATGTGGAGTTTGAAGATGAATCATCAACCTGATTTTTACCAAATGTCTCGCCCAGAATTAAGAAAATATGTCCTCTCCCATCGAGAAGATGATGAAGCCCTAAGAATTTATATGGATAGAATGCGAACTGAATCAGGTGTAACTAGATTTACCCTTACTCCTAGTCAAGAAGATATGAAGAAATTAGAAGAATTTCTCAAGGCAAAAATGGATAAATAAAATCAATTTAACTTGCTTGTACCAAGGCTCTGCTTTAATGTATGCTTCAGGTAGAAACTGGGAACGAGATGAAAAAGACGAATCACCGATTCTTCAACAGTACCAAAATCGCTGCATCTCTAATAATCATCAGTTATAATAAAAATGCCAGCAAAAGATATTTATCATGATACCGTGAGAACTGCCTTAGACAAAGATGGCTGGACAATTACCCATGACCCCCTAATTATTCGCTGGGGAAAAAGAGATTTATATATTGACTTAGGAGCAGAAAAAATTATTGCCGCCGAAAAAGACAATCAAAAAATTGCCATTGAAATTAAAAGTTTTGTTGGCAAATTATCTATCGACGACTTAGAAAAAGCATTAGGACAATATATTTTATACTATGATTTATTGACAAAACTAAAATCTGAAAGAACTTTATATTTAGCAATTCATCAACAAGCTTTTGCCGATATTTTTGAAGATCCTATTGGTCAAGTTTTATTAGACAACAAACGATTAAAATTATTAATTTTTGACGAAATTGAGGAGGTTATTTTAAGATGGATAGGTTAGAAAAGATGAGAAAAATTATTATTGAATCTCTCCGTTATTATGCAAACTTGCGCTATGCTACTGGAGAGGTAAACCGCCTCCTCATTATTGACAAAGACTCTGATAACTATCTAATTCTCTTAGAAGGTTGGGATAACCGAGAAAGAGTACATGGCTGTTTACTGCATTTACAAATTATTAATGGTAAAATCTGGATACAACGAGACGGAACCGAAGACGGTATTGCCACTGATTTATTAGCCGCCGGTATTCCTAAAGAGCAAATTGTCCTTGCCTTTAAACCCGAACATATTCGACCCTATACTGAATTTGCTGTAAAATAAGCTATAGATTGACATCCTCGCCGCCGTAAAACGGACGGCGATTCCCAAACCTCACGATTTAGGCTTCGGCCGTGAGCTCAGCCGAACGGTTTCTGCTTCTTTCCCTTGCGGGGTTCCGCACCTGCCTTAACAGATTTACTCTGTTCTGGTCTTATGGTCGCTCTACAGACTGACACCGCAAGCCCTGCGGCCAAAATATTTTTACTAGCGTTAACATCTCGGTCATGGTGTGTCCCACAGTCTGGACAATCCCATTCTCGAACATTTAACGGCATCTTTTCGACAATATGCCGGCAATTACTACACCTTTTAGAGCTAGGAAACCATCTATCTAGGGTCTGCTGAAAAAGTTTGTTGGTGGGGGCAGGGTGTGGGGTGTGGGGTGTGGGGTGTAGGGTTTTACCGATTTTGAGGTAGTCAGTTACCTAATTTTCAGGGAAAAAGTACCTGAATTTTACCCCTGATCCCTCCA
>NZ_JADBUN010000030.1:0-5991 GCF_020245625.1 Microcystis sp. M049S2
AAGGAGGGCGGCTTTTCAGGTGGCGGACTCTTTTTATGAATAGTGGCACACAAAGATTGCCATTCATGTTCTTCCAAAAAACTTTCACAACTCTCCTCTCCGTGTAAGCGTGCTTGATAGGTTAACCAAAGTAATCTCCAAGCTACAATTGAGTAGGTAGCTAAGGCCATCTCAATTCTCCTACCCGTTTCTAATTGCAGTTTTTCTAATCCACAACCACTTTTTAAAACAAAATGATAGCGTTCTATCAACCAGCGATAACTATACCAGCGCACACAGGTTATCGCTGATTCAAAGCTACTAATGTCTAGGCTAGTTAAGAGGAGCCAACTGATAGGATTAACCCCGGTATGCGGATTTTCTTCTTCAGCTAAAATTACCTGTAATTTGACCGGTTGACGAGGGTTCGCTTTCGAGTGATGCTTAGGTACTTGTATTTCAAAACTGGCAAATCTAACTGTTAGTTTAGCTAGTCTAGCCTCGTGATTAGGATTGCGTTTTACTTGCACATCTAGGCTACCACAGGCTTTAACTTCTCTGATGGATTGATGTAAATATTTAGGCTCTGGATGCCCTGACCTTTGCTTGTCTTCGAGATAGTTAACTTTTCGGTTATGAGTTCCTCGGATTAATAAATGAGAGTTAGGACTTCTTGATTGGGCAAATAAATCAAATATGTCTGCCTCACAATCTCCGATTGTTACTACTTGAATATCTTCGGGTATTTGTTGTTGTGTTTCTGATAAAGAATCTAACCATCTTTGACTTTATTTTTCTTCGGTTTCTCTTTTTTTTCTTTCCTTGGCAATCCCTAAATTCTTTTCTTCTCTTGCCCAGACATATTGATTAATCAGTCCTAAAGGTATTCCTTGCGCTGACACTCCTAATGTGGTATGAACTTTGAGACCAAAGGATTTTTTATAATCTAGATAACCCATTCCTTTTTTGGCTTTTTGCGTCGTAAAGTCTAAACTTGTTGTGTCTTGCACTGCCAAAACTATTGGATGTTCTTTGATTCTTTCTACTGTACTTTTGGCTTGGGCGGCAATTATATCTGACGGGTGAAAATAGGGGGAATTCCAAAAGTCGTAGGTGGCACTCGCTGCGGCTAGATTTCCCGAAGCTTGTGGCACACTTGTACTAGGTTGGCTGGTCAAGTTTTCTACGATACTGATTAACCTTTTCTTTCTTCTGGTGTCCCCTAGGTCTGCATACTGTAATTCTTGGGCTGCCCATTTCTCCATTTTTTTGCTTACCTCCACCTTAATTCCTTCTTTCAAAACTATACCTATCAATCGTTTCCCCTTTTTTTAAGTTTCTTCTCTTTTTGTTAAGAAAGATCCGACTAATGGATAGCTTATCAAGGGGGGCAGGGGGGATCGAACCTAAAATCTATTTTTGATTTAATTATAACCAGCTACTTAATACTCTTCCTTACCTTTCAGAAATCCTCTAGAATAACATTCTATAGACTTCTAAATAACTACAATGACCGATGATGCCATCCCTAGTCTAAACTTAGCGATCTCTAGTTTAGCCACGAGTAATAATTTCGCCCGTTGGGTGACGAAAGCACCCCTACCGGGGGGATATGTGCATCATGACTGTGAATGGACCGAGAGTCTAACCACGGAATGGATGGCATGGCAGGAAATGTTCTGTCTGGAAAAAATGCCGACCTTGCCCATGTTAGAGCAATTAGAGGGAAATTCTCGACCTAAACTGACTCTTTCGGGAGAAGGCGGCAGTTATGGCGGTCAATTGATGCAGAAACTAGGTATTAGTCTCTGGCAATGGTTATTTCAAGCATCAATTAGTCAAAGTTTTGCCCAAAGTCAGGGAATCGCCCTCGGCAAAAATCAGCCCCTGCGAATTCGCTTGGAATGTCGCAACCCCTATTTAATTCTGCTGCCCTGGGAAATTATGCAGCAAGCAGGTAAACAGGCCATATCTCTGCATCCGAATATACTCTTTAGCCGGACCACCAGCGATGTGGAACCACTACCACCGATAAAAACGAGTAATAGTCTCAATATTCTCTTAGTTATCGGCGAAAAACAGATTAAAACCGCCGCTAGTTCCCTCAACCTCACCGCCATTAATACCGGTGGAGAAACTAATCCCGACCAGGCACTGGAATCCGAAGCCGCCAATCTTATCCGGGCCATCTCCCCCAGTGGTTCCCCCCCTGAGAATTTGGGAGTGAAAATCAAAGTCGATACCCTAATTCGACCGGGGGCGAAAGAACTGACCGAGGCCTTGGATACGGGTAAATATAAAGCTTTTTTCTACGCTGGTCACGGAATGACCGCCCCCAATGGCGGTTCCCTATTTCTGCGGACGGGGGAACAGCTAAACGGGACGGAGTTAGCCCAAGCTTTGGTGAGAAATCAGGTTATTTTAACGGTTTTTAATGCCTGTTGGGGTGCTTATCCCGCTAAATCCGGTCAGGAGATGATTCCCCGCAGCAGTCTGGCGGAAGTCTTGATTCACCATGGCGTTCCCGCAGTTTTGGCCATGCGAGATGCGATCGCAGATCGCGAGGCCTTGAGTTTTATCGAGGTTTTTACCCGCAGCCTCCTCGGGTTCAAAGACAAAGAAGCGCAGATGTCCAAGTTGTTTCCCGGTCCGAGAGTCCCTATCGATCAGGCCGTTCGCATCGCCAGGCAGCAGTTATTAACCCTCTACAAGTACAATCAGCCCGCTTGGACTTTGCCGATTCTCTATATGCACCCGGAATTCGACGGGCAATTGCTGCAAACCCTTGATGAGACTCAATCACCGACGGTTATGCCCAATATCTCCGGAACCATGCCCGCCGCTTTCTTATACTGTCTCGATCGTCCCGAAAGAAAATGGTCAATCCGTGGTGGTGCCATGAATATAGGACGGGACATGGAAAATGATCTACAGATCGCTGAAAAATCGGTTAGTAAAAACCATTGTCGGATAATTTGCCGTAAAAATGCCGATTATCCAGACTATCAATACTTTCTCGAAGATTTCTCCCGTTTTGGTACTTTTATCTACCAAGATGGCCACTGGAAACAGGTACATAACCAAGAAGTTCCACTAGAGTCCGGTTTACAGATTCGCTTCGGCAGTCACCAAGGCCAAATCCTCGCATTTGTGGTGGAATAATTAGGGTTGGCTGAAAAAATTTGTCGTCGGGTGTGGGGTGTGGGGTGATGGGATGATGGGGGTGTGGGAATTATGAATTGGGAATTATGAATTGGGGAGGTGGGGAAGTGGGGAAATTGAACTAAAACCCTAAAACCCCAAAACCCCAAAAGCTGTCTCCTGACTCCTAACCCCAACAACAAACTTTTTGCCGCAAACCCTATCTAACTTTTTGCTTCCTCTTTCAGGGAATAAATTGGTTTAAACCAACCTTTGCGCCAGAAGTAAAAAATCAAGCCCCCCGCTACGGCTAACATGATTAACCAAACAATGAAATAACTCCATTCTCCCTTTAATTCTGGCATATTCTCAAAGTTCATGCCATAAACACCAACGATAAAAGTTAAGGGAATAAAAATCGTCGAAATTACGGTTAAAAACTTCATAATTTCGTTTAATTTATTGCCCATAGTGGACATATAAACATCCATCAAACTCGCCGCTAATTCTCGATAAGCTTCGATAATTTCCAGAATTTGAATGACGTGGTCGTAGGAATCCCGAAAATAAATTTGTACCTCATCGCTGACTATACCATGATGGTCACGCATCAGTAAATGTAGGACATTTCGCATTGGCCAAATTAAGCGACGCAGTGCCAATAATTCCCGACGAACATCATAGATTTCCTGCATGGTATCTCGATCGGGATTACTAATTATCATATCTTCCAAAGCCTCAATCCGATCTTCGTAGTGTTCTACCACGGGAAAATAACCATCAATAATCGTGTCTAATAATAAATAGGTTAAATAATCCGCCCCCGATTTTCTTACTCGTCCCTGGGAAGTGCGAATTCGATCTCTGACTATCTCAAAACAGTCCTGTAATTCCTCCTCTTGAAAACTCAAAAGATAGCGTTTTCCCAAGACAAAACTCACCTGTTCTGTATCAAAACCGCTTTCATCTTCTTTCAGTCGCACCATCTGAGAAATCACTAACAATTGATTGTTATAGTCCTCTAACTTGGGACGCTGCGGCACATTAACCACATCTTCTAATAACAAAGGATGCAGATTAAAAATTTCCCCTACTTGTTTTAAAACTGTCTCACTCCCTAACCCTTGAATATCCATCCAAGACACGGTATTTGTGCCAATATAGGGGGCGCAAGCATTGGGGGTAATATCCACCTTACGAATGGCATTATCTTCATCGTAGTCGATTAAAATAATCCGCGAGGGTTTGGCATCCGGTTCGATAATTAATGTCCCCGGTTCACTACCCGGTTCATCATAAAAATAATCGAAGTAGTCTTCTTCCTCGTCTCCATCGGTATCGGGACGGTTGTTAACGAATATATCCGGGTGTAGTTGGGTCATAAGCTTACAACAATCTGGCTAGTTTGGGCAATAAGAAAACAGAAAAGTTAAAAAATTTAATTTGCCTAAAGTTACTATCTATCGCCATGAGATTACAGTAAACTGAAAATTGTTTACTGATTTATTCCCTCCTGATAATTGTCAACGATGAGATTAATCGGGAGAATTAGCAATATTGACGGCCAAAATTTATGGAATCCGCCTCTTTTATTCCCCGTCTAGTTATCCCCGTCGGTGATCCCGCTGGAATCGGTCCTGAAGTGGTGTTAAAAGCGATCGCCGATTCCCCAATCTCGTCTATTTGTCAGATTACTCTAATCGGGACAAGAACGCTTCTCGAAAAAGCCTATCACGATCCCCATCTTCTCGATCGCTTTTCTCTGATCGATTTGCCCTACAATCAAGAAAAAATCGTTTGTGGGCGTGGGGATGCCCACAGTGGTGAAATTAGCTTTCTTTACCTGCAAGAAGCCATAAAACGTACCCTCAAGGGCGAATTTGACGGTATTGTCACCGGTCCGATTGCTAAATCCTGTTGGCAGTTGGCCGGTTATGATTTCCCCGGTCAAACGGAGGTTTTAGCTACTATGGCGGGAATTAACCGTTATGGGATGCTATTCGTCGCTAAATCCCCTCACACCGGCTATAACTTACGCACTCTCCTCGCCACTACCCACATCCCCCTGCGAGAAGTTCCCGATGCCCTGAACCCCGATCTGATGACCCGAAAACTAGACCTATTGATCGAGTCTTTAAAGCTAGATTTCGGCATCGATCGCCCAAAAATCGCCATATCTGGCCTTAATCCCCACAGTGGCGAAGCGGGAAAACTGGGAAGGGAAGAAAAGGACTGGTTACAGCCTTGGTTGCAGTCAATGGGGCAGCAATACCCGCAAACCCAATTAATCGGCCTTGTCCCCCCCGATACCCTTTGGGTGGAACCCGGACGCGCTTGGTTTAGCGGTGCAGGGCAACCCGCCGACGCATATCTGGCATTATACCACGATCAGGGTCTAATTCCCGTAAAATTAATGGCTTTTGACTGTGCTGTTAATACTACCATCGGTTTACCTTTTGTTCGCACCTCTCCAGACCACGGGACGGCTTTTGATATCGCCGGTCTTGGCATCGCTAGACCCCAGAGTATGCAAGCGGCGATCCAATTAGCGATCGAATTGTGTCAGCAGCGCCGTATAGATGGGTTTTAGCTGTTGGTAGGGCTGTTTCATTCTGCCATCAGAATATCAAAAGTAAAAGCGATCACTGTCTTTGTAAAATGAGAAGTGACCGCCAACTTTTTAAATATATGTTTATCATCTTAATAGAAAAACTGAAACAACTCAAGGACTTTCGGAAAGATAAAGGAAAAAGACACCCTTTATGGATAGTATTAGTAGTAATAATACTGGGAACAATGCTAGGATACTCAGGTTATAGAGAGCTAGGAGAGTTTGCTAAAAATAACTTGCCCTGAGCCAAGTCGAAGGGT
>NZ_JADBUN010000031.1:0-7315 GCF_020245625.1 Microcystis sp. M049S2
TGCATTATTCATGAAGACTTTGGAAAATCCTCGAAAGCCTTGGCAAGAAGTTCATCTAGCGATCTGGCTGAAAAACAGTCTGTTTTTTGAGATGTCCTCACAATCAGGTTTTTGCCAGTTGGTGAATAATGCAGGCTAGGATCGCGGGGGTTGGGAGTGGCCCGATAATGGGCATTTTCGGTGACAAAACCGTAGGCGTACTCATCCATATTGGTCGCCCCCACCAAAACTGCCCCGGCTGCTTCTAGGGTTTGTATAGCGATCGCATCTTGTCCGGCGGCAGGGTGATCTCGATTGATTTTGGAGCCGGCAAGGGTGACAATACCCTTGATATCAAAGAGATTTTTGACGGCGAAGGGAATCCCTGCTAAGACACCGACGGGTTCACCGTTGGCGATCGCTTGATCGATTTTTTGGGCTTGAGCGAGCGCCCTAGGCTGTAAAATGTCGGTAAAGCAATTTAAATGGCGATTTTTCGCCTCTATCTCCGCCAAAGTCTGGCTAATAACTTCTAAGGCGCTAGTTTGACGATTTTGGATCGATCGAGCTAAATTGCACACAGAAATAGTCATGGTTCAAAGCTGAGGGCGCTTTCCCCGTCATCCTCTAAGGGAAATTCTGTCACTAAACTGGCGATTTCTTGCAAGCGTTGCCAGTTTTCAACCACAGAATTTAAATAGCGATCGGGAATGGTTAAATCTAGGATTTTCGCCATGATTATAACGTATTCTTCGGGATTATTCATAGAGGTTGCATCTCATATTTGTGATTCAAAGAGGGCGAATGCAATTCGCCCCTACAATAAATAATATTATTGCGCCAATAGTAGGGGCGCACCGTGGTCAGTGAGTTCATCGAACTGCGTGCGCCCAAAATGTCATCTAGACATTTCGACCAAATTGAGATGCATCCTTCATAGATTTCGTTCTGGTTGGGGTGAAGGAGATCAAGATTTGCTTAAAAGCAGCGCTCAGGAATAAAATCGACACCTAGTTAAGCTGTGAAAATTGCTAGGATATAAGAGAAAATCTCCTGTAAATACAATAGCTATCCCTAGGGAGGAAGTATAACTTAAATTTGTTCTTGACCCCCGACTCCCTAGGAGCATAACCTGAGATATGATCATATAACTGTATATTGAGATATTTTCCCCTCCTTCACCTCCAGATTAAATTAAACTTATATATGACCAAAAACAAGAGGTAACAAGTCTCCCCTTTCAAGAGAATGAAAATTAAAAACTACTGAAGACTGCTGGTAGTCACTGATAACTGATAACTGATAACTGATAACTGAAATGACCATCTTACAAGACGAAAAACTCCTCTTCACTCCCGCAATACCCCACAGTGATGCCCTTAGAACTATTTTTGCTTTTCCTAATCAGTATTCCGTCGGTATAACCAGTTTAGGTTATCAAATTGTTTGGGCAACTTTAGCCATGCGATCGGATATACAAGTTAGTCGTTTATTTACGGATTTTCAAGAATCTTTACCCCGTTATCCCGAATTAGTTGGCTTTTCCTTTTCTTGGGAATTAGACTATGTTAATATCCTCTCGCTGTTAGAATCTTTAGAAATTCCCTGTCACAGTCATCAACGGCAAGATCGGCAGGCGATAATTTTTGGAGGGGGACCAGTTTTAACCGCTAATCCCGAACCTTTTGCCGCTTTTTTTGATGTAATTTTATTGGGAGATGGTGAAAATTTAATTGCTGATTTTATTAATGCCTATCAAGAGGTGAGAAACGCTGATCGCCCGACAAAACTCCGTCATTTGGCCAAGGTTCCGGGGGTGTATGTTCCTAGTTTATACACCGTTAATTATGATAGTTCCGAAGGCGAAATTACGGCAATTCTACCCATAGATAATAATGTTCCCGCCTTTGTTAGTAAACAAACCTATCGCAGTAATACCCTTTCTGCTTCTACGGTGGTGACAAAACAAGCGGCATGGGAAAATATTTATATGGTAGAGGTGGTGCGAAGTTGTCCAGAAATGTGCCGTTTTTGTTTAGCTAGTTATCTAACTTTACCCTTTCGTACCGCTAGTTTAGAATCCCTGATTCCCGCCATTGAAAAAGGTTTAAAAGTGACCGATCGCTTGGGTTTATTAGGTGCTTCCGTCAGCCAACATCCCGAATTTGAAACCTTACTTGATTATCTTTTTCAACCAAAATTTGAGGGAGTTAGACTCTCGATCGCTTCAGTTAGAACTAATACTGTCACGGAAAAATTAGCCAGAATTTTATCCCTAAGAGACAGCAAATCAATTACTATTGCCGTAGAAAGTGGTTCTGATCGCCTACGAGAAATTATCAACAAAAAGTTAGCCAATGATGAAATTATCCAAGCTGCCATTAATGCCAAAGCGGGCGGTTTAAAGGGGATAAAACTCTATGGTATGGTGGGAATACCGGGAGAAGAAGCCGAAGATATTGCGGCGACTGTGGAAATGTTAACAGCATTAAAAAAAGCCGCCTCTGGACTGCGAATTTCTTTCGGTTGCAGCACCTTTGTGCCTAAATCCCATACTCCTTTTCAGTGGTTTGGAGTTAATAAAATGGCCGAAAAAAGATTAAAATATCTAGAGAAACAATTAGGTAAACAGGGCATAGAATTTCGTCCAGAAAGTTATAATTGGTCAGTGATTCAAGCCCTATTATCTAGAGGTGATCGCCGCTTAACCTCCCTGTTAGAATTAACCCGTGGCTACGGTGATTCTTTAGGCAGTTATAAACGCGCTTTTAAGGAACTAAAAGGACAAATTCCCCCTCTAGATTATTACGTTCATCAACAATGGCGTTTAGAACAGGTTTTACCCTGGAGTCATTTACACGGTCCTTTATCCTCAAATATTTTAATAAAACATTTAGAACAATCCCAAACAAAAAGGTAAAATATGGCTAATAAGCTAAGACGCATTTAAACAATGTCTTGACTATCAGACCCCAAATGAGGTATTCTATCAAGGTAGATCGGATATTGGTGCAATTCAGACTTGAATTGGTGCTTTTATTAACTATCAATCTCGATTAAACCATTAATTTAATCTTAGTTGATCAGCCCATGAGCCAGAAAAATGATACAGTTACCCTGCTTTTATCCCTGCTGATTACCCTAATATTTTTTGGGGCTGGTAGTTGGTGGTTATACAATCGTTTTCAAGGAAAAAATAACCCAACCAATCTTTCTGAAATCGAGAAAATATCACCAGAGCAAAAATCGGTATCGGCACAAGCAAAATTTAGTCAAGGAGAAAACTTATTAATAGTTGAAGGGGCTTCTTCTGACAAACAAGCTGCTATGCAGGCACTCGGAAAAGGAGACTTTCAGCAAGCAGTTTACCTCCTAGAAAAATCCCTGCGAGCTAATCAAAATGATCCCGAAGCTCTCATCTATTTAAATAACGCCCGTATTGGTGAAGCTAAGTCCTATACCATCGCCGTTTCCGTGCCGATTGGGAGCAATGTCAACACCGCCCTAGAAGTTTTACGAGGAGTTGCCCAATCTCAAAATCAAATCAATCAAACCGGAGGAATTAATGGCATTCCTTTAAAAGTTCTCATTGCTGATGATGCTGATAATCCCGCAATTGCTACTCAAATTGCCCAAAAATTAGCGGCTGATAACAGCATTTTAGGAGTAGTAGGACACACTAGCAGTGATACCTCTTTAGCGGCGGCTGCTATCTATCAAAAAGCGGGATTAGTAATGATTTCCCCCATCAGTACCTCAGTTAAACTCTCCAATTTTGGTGACTATATCTTTCGTTCTGTTCCCAGTGATTTTGTGGCAGCGCGAGCATTAGCTGAATCTAGCTTGCAAAAAATTTCTAACGTCAAGGCAGTGGTATTTTTTAACTCCCAAAGTAATTATAGTCAATCCCTAAAATCTGAATTTACCACCGCTTTAGGATTAGGAGGAGGTCAAGTGGTGAGTGAATTTGATCTATCTTCCCTCACTTTTACCCCTTCTAAAAGCCTCCAACAAGCTCAACAGGAGGGAGCAAATCTAATCGCCCTTCTTGGGGATAGTGGTACCCTAGATAAGGCTTTGCAGGTGGTTCAAATCAATGGTCAAAAATTACCGATTGTGGCGGGTGATGACGTTTATAGCCCCAAAACTCTGGATGTAGGCGGAAAAAATGCCCTGGGCATGATTGTAGCTGTCGCTTGGCATTTGGGGGCTAATCCGAACAGTCCTTTTGTAAAAAATTCCCGCCAATTGTGGCAAGGAGACGTAAATTGGCGCACTGCTACCGCCTATGACGCTACCCAGGCTTTAATCGCCGCAATTAAGGCAGAATCTAGCCGAGAGGGAGTTCAACAGGCGTTAAGAAGCAGTGATTTTTCTGTCCCCGGGGCGACTAATCCAGTGCGATTTTTACCATCTGGCGATCGCAATCAATCTGTGCAATTAGTGGTAGTTAAACCCGGTTCTCGTTCTAGTTTTGGGGTGGATTTTGTGCCAATTTCTCGATAAAATGACAATTAGATCAAGATGAATTATAAGTAAGTATTTATAATTAAATTGAAGATAGATTTTGCCTCTGATCCCCCCTGCCCCCCTTAATCCCCCCTTGATAAGGGGGGTGTCTGACAACTTTTAACACCTACCTACTTATGTTAGAAACTCCCCCCAAATATTCTGTTCTTGGTTTACCAGTTCATCTCCTCGATAACTACAGTCGTTGGTTAATTGATCGCCTCTATCAAGGTTTTGGTTCCCACGTTGTCACTCTTAATGCAGAAATGGCAATGTTAGGAGAAAATGATGCTAAAGTAGCCCAAGTTATTCGAGAAGCAGATTTAGTTATTCCCGACGGTGCTGGGATTGTTATTTACTTAAAATTAAGGGGGAAAAAACAAACCCGCTGCCCCGGTATTGAATTGTCAGAATCCTTAATTACTGAGTTAGGAATGCAGGGTGAGAGTTCTCCTATTGCTTTTTTTGGTGGTAAACCGGGGATTACAGAAAAAGCGGCAAGTAATTGGCAAAAAAAGATACCTAATATCCGTATTCTGTCTAACCACGGTTATCTATCCTCCGAGGAAATGTCCGATTGGATTGAGGTGTTAAAAGATCAACAACCGCGGTTAATTTTAGTTGGTTTGGGAGTACCCCGACAGGAATATTGGATTAGGGAACATCGCAATCTTTGTCCCCAAGCTATCTGGGTAGGTGTGGGGGGCAGTTTTGATATCTGGTCTGGGACAAAAATCCGCGCCCCTCGCTTTTTCTGTGACAATAATTTAGAGTGGTTGTATCGACTCTATCAGGAACCTTGGCGCTGGAAACGAATGTTAGCTTTACCTAAATTTTTCTGGCGATCTCTTTTTTATTGACAGGATAAAGCGTATGATCTAGCCGGTTAAATGTGTCTTGGCTTGTGCTACTCTGGAATGAAAGTTAAATCTGCTAGTCATAATTAACCCGCCATGAGTTTAGCAAATACCCCATTTTCCTATCCTTTTGAAGTCCAGGGTTTTTTGCCAGAAAGCCTAACAACGCAAGTACAAACTATCCCACCAGCGACGAATGGCAACGATTTAATCTTTGGTACAGATGGAAATGACTCGATCAATGGTTTAGCAGGCAACGATACAATTCAGGGTGGGCAAGGAAATGATACCCTACAGGGCAACCTAGGCAACGATCGACTTTTAGGTGGTGATGGTACTGATGAACTACAAGGGGGTGCTGGAAACGATACTCTGGAAGGGGGTAGCGGTAACGATCGATTATTTGGCCAAGAAAACGACGATCTTCTCCTCGGTAATGAGGGTAATGATACTCTCTCTGGTGGTACGGGGAACGATGTTTTAGAGGGAAGTTCTGGCAACGATTTATTATTTGATGATAACAGTGCCAGTGGCGGCAATGACTGGTTAATCGGCGGGGAAGGCAACGATCAACTACAGGGAGGTGTCGGCAATGACCTGATTGAAGGCGGTACTGGCAATGACATTATCTTTGGCGAAGCGGGACAAGACAATTTTTTCTTCGGGGTGAATAACGGTCAAGATCAAATTCTCGATTTTGATGTGGCGATGGAGAAAATTATTATCTCCCCCAGTTTAGGATTTACTAATGTTAGTAGTATTTTGTCCACTTTTAGCCGTCCTTTTCTCAATGTCACCCGTTTGACTTTGAGTACGGGCAACACTATCGATGTGTTTCACGCCAATCAATCTAATCCCTCGGTAACTCCCCTAACCGCCGCTAATTTTATTATCGATTAACCTCCCAGCGACCTCACCCTTAGCAACAACAGGATTGGCGAAAATCTAGCTATAGGTACAATTATCGGCACTTTTACCACCACAGATATCCCCCTTAACCCTACTAATACTTTTACCTATAATTTAGTCACTGGAATCGGTGCCACTGACAATAATCTCTTTACTATCAATGGCAATAAACTGCAAACCAATGTGGTCTTTGATCATGAGGGACGGAGTAGTTACAGCATTCGCGTTAGAACTACGGATCCTGCGGGTTTGTCTTTGGAAAAATCTTTAACGATTAATGTAATTGATGTTAATGAATCTCCCACAGATCTAAATATTTCTAACAGTAGCATCGCCGAAAATCAACCTCAAGGAACAGTGGTAGGTACCTTTAGCACCACAGATACCGATCGAGGAAATACTTTTACCTACAGTTTAGTATCAGGGGCGGGTTCTACGAATAATTCTTTGTTTACCATTGAAAATAATCAACTAAAAACTAAGAGCGGCTTTAATCATGAAAATATTAATAATTACATCATTCGAGTCAGGACAACCGACGGGAATGGATTATTTTTTGAAAAATCCTTAACTATCAACGTTACCAACGTTAACGAAACTCCCACTCTTGTTAATCCGATTACTGATCGTAAAATCTTACAAGATCAACCCTTCACTTTTCAGATTCCAGCTAACACCTTTACTGATGTAGATGCAGGAGATGTTCTCACCTATAGTGTTACTATCAGTAATAATAACCCTCTTCCCTCTTGGTTAACTTTTAACCCAACCACTAGAACTCTCGCTGGTACACCTACCGGTGCTAATGTGGGCATTCTTGACATCCGAGTTACCGCCAGGGATCGAGGGGGACTATCTACCAGTGCTGACAGGGGGACAAGCAAGCTGAAAAGCTTATGTAGCATGGAATACAGACAGATACTCCAAAAAAAGATAAGTCATATTTACCATATATGACCTAAATAACGAAAATGATAAGTGAACTATACCAGAAAGTGTTAGAAAATGAACTGGGACGAGCCAGATATCTACTGTTGTTAATGATAGTTGGAACCTTGCAA
>NZ_JADBUN010000032.1:0-3183 GCF_020245625.1 Microcystis sp. M049S2
AAAACTATCAACAACTCATGCTTGTAAAGCTTGTACAATAGGGCTTTGAGTTTTTGTTAGATTGATATTTATCAACTTTAGAGCATTGCTGGACAGAGAGGGAGCTTGGGGAATTTTCTACAGTGTAAGTTCGGAAGAACCGCCTTTAATGAGTAATATGGAGTTACGAGGAATCGAACGCGGTAAGGAAATTGGTAAGGAAATTGGCAAGGAAATTGGTAAAGAAATTGGAGCGTTAGAAAAAAGCCGCGATGACATAAAAACAGTTTTAACCGTGCGCTTTGGACAGATTTCTTCAGAAATTGAAGAGATAATCGGCAAAATGACTAACCCTACTATCTTAGAAGAGCTACTAAAATTAGCAGCTACCGCTAATTCTCTCGCAGAATTTAAGCAGTCTTTGGCAAAAATCAATATCTAGAAAACGGTTTTCTTTGAGAAACTCTTTGAGAAACCCGTTTTCTTTGAGAGACCGGATACCGACCTCTGGCTTTTTGTTTTAATGGTGGACATTTACTTCGTTTTCTGTATTTTTGGCTGCAAAGTTGTAGATAGGGTAACTTTCATCGTGTTTGTATTGGCTGTTTCTGCTCCAATGTTGAAAAACAGATATTTGAGTCCTCCCTGCGCCTTTAGGCTGACTGAACCATTAATTTCAACAGTCAACTTACTTTCTACATCTACCTTACTAGAAAGAGCTTCCATGACAGATTCAAAGAGTTCTTGCAACTGAACTGCGACGGTTTCCTCTTGTGGTCCCAAAGTAGTCAGGATTTCCTCATCCTCAGTTTGTAAGCTACTAACTGAAGCTGGATCGACGGCTGTGGCATATACTTTAATTGGCATGGTCTTCCTCCTTGGAATTTTTTTGCTGTACAATCGAGAAATCTGGATCGCCATAAATACAATACAGTAGCCAAAATAAGTTTCTCTCATTGGCTGCAACTTCTTTGGCTTTGGCTACAGCCTGTCCGATAGTAATTTTCTCATCTGGGTTGAATAATTCACGGTAAACAATTTCGGCAAAGTTGACGGCATATTTCACTGGTACGGCTCCTAAAGTTCCAATGAAAGCATCTGCACCACGCTGATAAAATTTCCAGCCAAAACTGCTAAATTTTCCAAAGGTTAACACGGGAACGGTTGAAGCACAGGCGTTAGCAAACACAAGACTACCTGGCTCAAGGGGTAGCCTTAGAATGGTTTCAGGGAGCAAGTTTTCAATTCGGGTTTTGTTTTTATCGCCAGCAATTTGGAGTAGGTGCGGTTCTAAATGTCCGTGACAGGTGAAATGAAGCGCATCTGTGCCTGGAATAGCTTTTACAAGGGACGAAATTGGCTGTTTAGCTAACAAGTGTACCGCTTCTGGGGGGAGAAGATTAGAGAATAGATGGGTAGCTCGCTCTGCTTCCGAGGAAGGTACATCTCCACCGACAATATTGACAATCCGCTTGATTTGTCTTTTTCCCTTACTTTCAGGTCTATTTCTTTTTGGTAAATCTTGACTATCGCTGAGGCGAGGAGAGCGAGCAATAATAAACTTCTTTCCCCAAAAATCTTCGCCGTCGTACATTAATTCCCAAGGAATCCACTGTTCATTAGTGGAGATAATGACAGGAGAACCAATCTTCCAAGTTCCCATTTGTTTGGCCACTTCAGAGGGAATTAACATCTCGAACAAGTTAGCGCCAACACTCTGAAGATTGAAACAGATACTCTCCCAACGCTCATCAGAGGGGTTTCCTTGTTGCACTACTTCTGTCAGGAAAGCATTCAAACTTCGCAAATCATCTTCAATTTGTTGCTGAATATTAGGAATTGTTTTCTCCCACTCGCCTAAGCGATTGGCAGGGAAGATAGTATAGAGTAATTTACTTTCTCTCTCAATCCAAGTAACATTAAGTGTATGTTTATCGGGATTAACCGTCATACTTTCTAAGTTTTTGAGACCATCAATTGGGTCTTCCATTGATAAAACTTTTGGCGATATTTTATTATACGAGTAGAAAGTTACGTTAGTTTGAACGATTACATACCCAACTCTTGTTGCTCCTCTGAAAAACTCAATCTCAATAACTTGCTCACCTCTTTCAAGAGGAACAAGGGTAAAAATCACTTCGTTGGAATCGCCTTTAACTGGAACAGTCAACTGCTGTTGATAAGGTCTTATGGCAAATGCTGGAGCAGTAACCTTGACATTTAGTTTAACTTGCTTAGTATTAAGTCCTACTGTAAGCCAAATTTTTTCTGGAACACGAGTAAATTTTGGAATCTCTTGAGTTAGCTGAATCTTTAAATCAACTTTTTGTTCAAGAACACATCCTGATGGGAATTCGATTCGAGTGTGGCGTTGAATTGTTACGCTTTTATCTTTATCCCTAGCAAAATATTCACGGAACCGATAGATTAAGGGTAGTTTTTGCTCGCAGTATAAGATTTTATCCTCCTCCTCCTCGTCAATAATACATAGCCTTTGCATAATCCTTCTGCGCTCGTTCATGGTTAGGCCTTTACTGGTAATAGCGCTTCTATCAACAATTACTGATAAGCTTGTTTCTGGATGAGTGAGCAGTTGAAATTGAATACAGAAATCAGCCAACTCGAAATATCGAGCCTCAATAGCTTTATCGGCTGTCTCAAGGAAATTCAAATCGACTTGGCTCAGAATAGTTGCAAATTCAGCCATAAGACTTTGAGTTTCGCCAGAGAATTTCTCTAAGAGAGTATCAGCTTCACTAAACTTATTTTGTCCCAACAATGCAGCAAGTTGTACAAGTTGCCTATTGCGAGTGTTAGGAAAGTATGCAGCCAAAGCATAAGCCTCGGCGAATTCCCCTTCTCCCAGAAGAGCGACAATCGGTTGCAGCCAAGTTTCACGGGGTGTTTCACTGCGAGTTTCCATTTCCTATACCCTTCCTAACAACGTGGAAAATCTCGTCCTCACTGGTACTGGTAATCTTAATGGCACGGGTAATGCCTTGTCAATCTGGCAATTAATGCCCCGGGCGCTTTTACCCGGGCAACAAATAGCACCACGACCAATATTAACACCATTGTTACTAACGTCTTTACCGATGCTAATGGGGCAACAGCCGGAAATCAAGCTCTCGGAATTAACAGTGCTGTTTTAGTGCGGGACAATAGTTCTTCTACTTACCTAATTATCAACGACGGTACAGCAGG
>NZ_JADBUN010000033.1:0-25948 GCF_020245625.1 Microcystis sp. M049S2
GCACTTTTTCTCGGTCAATGATTAGGATAAGTTATAACTTAAAAATTAATCAACAACTAAAGCTTATGCTTGTAGCTAAGTGAAATCATTGATTAAGAGACCTGTACTTTTCAATGACTTTTTCAGCAAGCCCTAATTATTGGTTTCGTAGCCGGGGCCTATTCGAGTATTTTTATCGCTAGTACCCTACTAGCTTGGTGGCGCGGTCGTTCCCATCGACCCACACTCAATTACAGTTAGGATGCCATTGGTGAAGAATCAGTGGTTCTTGGATGGGTCGTAATAGTAATTTCAACCTGTTGATTGAGACGACCCAAAATTGAGATCAAACGGTCAATAGTAAAGCGTCCCAAATTAGCACGGCGAATCTGGACAAATTCACTGTGATTAATTCCAGTTCGCACTTGAGCATCGCGGGTTGATAAGTCTTCCTTCTCCAGAACCTTGATAATTTCAGCAGCAAGCAGTGCTTTCGCTTGTCGCACGTCCGCATCTACATCGCCAAAATCGCGGTACACATTACCGCTACCTTGTACCAGTTCAAATTGTTCTTCACTCATGAGAGTTCCTCCTCCAATCGCTTGAGCCGTGCTTTGATAACTGATACCACCTGTCAAGCCCCATTATATCTGTTGAAGTTTTTGCTTGTGTCAATCGAAGCGGCGATCGCCTTATAATATCTGGTAGCCATTTTGGGGATTTGGTGCGTTACTGCGGCGAAAAAACCCGATCCCTCCTCCCCAAAGACGTAGAAGAGAGCGGCTACTCCGAGAGAGCGGTATCCATCGTCTCAGTCTTGAGTGGAATGTACCGTCATTCCCATCGGATGGTGGTTTGTACGATGTCCGACTTATTTGGGGTGAAGATGTCTCTGGGGACAGTCAATCGTCTGAGAAAGGAAGGAAGTGAGGCACTATCAGCCCTCTGTGGCGGAAGCCGAAGCCTACATCCAAGCCGCGCCGATAGTGGGGGCCGACGAGACGGGACTCGGACAAGGAAATGCCGATGGGCTCTCATCCCCAGTCCAAGAGAGCCTAGTGGTTGTGGGTGGCCGTCACCCCGTCGGTCAGCTTCTTTCAAGTCATGCTGTCGCGCTCTAGTGCAGCGGCTCAAGCAGGGAATGAGATTTGGGTGGTAGCAGGGAATCATAAAATTTTGCTATTATCTTGAATATTTTAGGAAAATTCTGTGTTACGATAGTCCGTCGGTTATCCCGTTTTCAAGTTGATTGAGGTGGAACAGTTATGAAATTAACTACTCTTTTTTCAATTTTTATCCTATCTTGTGTTAGTTTAGCTAATCCTAGCCGTGCAGAAAATCCTGATCATGTTAAGAAACTTAAGTAAACCAAACAATGCCCAGGATGTGATTTGAGTGGTGCGGATTTGAGGGGATTAAATCTAAGACAAGCCAATTTACAAGGTGCGGATTTGAGTGGTGTTAATCTAAGCGGTTCTGATTTGACAAAAGCCAATCTAAGTAATGCAATTTTGACGGGATCTAACTTGGGTGGTGCCAAGTTGATAGGGGCAAATCTATCTAGCGCAAGACTTAACAGTTCTTATATGGGCGAGACAAAATTAATGGATGCCAATTTAAAGGTAGCAAGTTTGATAAATGCTGATATAGGCCAGGCTAATTTTACAGGTGCCGATGTTACAGGTGCTAATTTTAATGGTGTAAGATGTCATACTTGGACAACTTACACAGGGCTAGATGGAAGCACAAGTACAGCATGGTGTAAATAACTAACACTATCCTTTAGATTCAGTACAGCTTCGGTAAATTTTATGATGCAACTCGAAGACTATTTTAACTTTCTAGCCCCTAATGACATTCGGTTAAAAGGAACAAGAATTGGTATTGAAACCATTCTCTATGACTATATTTATCATGCCAAAACACCTGAAGAAATTGCTAAAACTTACTCATCTTTGAGCTTAGAACAAGTTTATGCAACAATTCTGTACTATTTGCATGAGCAAGAAAAAATAACCAATTACTTAACCGAATGGATCGAACATGGAGAAAGAATGAGAGAAATACAAAAACAAAATCCTCCTCCTGTTGCAGAAAAATTGAGAAAGTTAAGGCAACAAAGAAAAGCAATCAAACAAGCAAATGAGTCTGAAATATCTCTTAGATGAAAATGTTGATCCTCTCTATGCGACTCAACTAAGAAGACTCAAGCCTGATTTAGTTATTAGAGTTATTGGAGAACCTGTTACACCAGATAAAGGAACATTAGACCCTGAAATTCTCTGCTGGTGTGAAGAAAATAATTTTATTCTGGTAACAAATAATCGGACTTCTATGCCCGTACATTTAGCAGATCATCTACAAAATCATCGTCATATTCCAGGTATTTTTATTCTGAATCCTAATTTGAGTATTGGGGAAAATATAGATGAGTTAATTCTGTCGGCTGAAGCTTCATTTGATAATGAGTATCAAGACCGAATTGATTATCTTCCTTTACCTTGAATCTGTTTGACTTAAGCATAATATAATTTATCACCATCAACGATCTTCATTATTTTGCCGTTGTTGTTCTTCCCAATCGCGCTGTTCTTGTTCTTTCCACTGGCGATATCGTTCTTCTGCTTCTACACGATCACGATGACGCGCCTCTGCGTGACCCGCTTGAGGAATTGTATCTTTCTGCTCCCCTGATGTGCTTGAAGATCCTCCAGCTATTGCACAAGCGATAAAACCAATGACTCCCAATATGAAATTGATGAAATTATCACCAGTCAATAGCCAATTTACAAACCAAAAAGTGATAAAAATAAAGAAAAATAGACGAAAAAACACACTTCTCATGGCTCTTCCTTTTTCTTGAGCAATGAACTCAGCCGCTAAAGTTCCAGTTAAAAATCCAGATAGCAAGTGAGAAATTTGTTGCCCATATATAAAAACAAAAACTAAAAAAATTGAAAGGTAAACATATAAAAAATTGACCAGAAAGCCATCCTTATCATAATTTGGATCAAAATTACTCTGACCTCCTAACGCTAAAAATCCTAGATAGCCAAAAATCAGGCTACTCAACCCAATCTGAGGAGTGTTAGTCGGGGCGAAGATCCAAATCCCCAATCCTCCAACAATCCTAGTGATGATAGTAACAATCCAAAAATCACGTATTTTTAATCGCATCACCAACCAGCTACAAATAACAAACCCTATAGTACCGACAATAATATCTTTGAAACCACCATGTAAAAACGGGGCGAATAAAATCCCTCTTAACCCAAAAGGCCAAGAACGAGGAATAATGCCATATTGATTTAATTGATGATCAAAAACAAATTGGTCTAAAATTTCTACAATCCAGAAAATAGCGACAAAAACACCTATAAGGGACTTGCGTGGGAATAATATCCCAATCGATCGGAGGGCGCAAGCTTTGCGCCCCTACAGTAACGGATTTTGTCCACAATGTAGGGGCGAACTGCGTTCGCCCAAAAGATACATTATCAAAGCGCAAGTCCCTAATCGTCATTTTTGTCTTTAAGTGACCAGTCATGAGATGATTAGTTCTTCTTGCCATATACTTTTTGAGGGAGAAAACTCTAGTCATTCCCCATTATAGTTCAGACACTGAGCCAGACAACATTAACTTGCACCATCAATACTCCTGTAGGCACAATTACCGCCACCGATGCCGATAATAACCCCTTAACCTACAGTGCGATCGCTGATCTTGTAGGTTGGGCCCGTTGTGGGTAAACAATAAATATATTTTCGTAACAGAAAGCTCATGATTCATGGATGATAAGCCGTAATAACCAGACTTCTATCGTCACCATAAATTGCTTCAACACGACGAAAACTAGAATGATTCCACCAGACTTTAATTCTATTTCCCTTGGCTGGAGCAGACCCAACAACGGCATAACCAGCATTGAACATCAATTGTTCAAAAACTTCTGCTGGCATTGTTTTAGATGAAATGGGAGAAAGACCATCAATTTGATGCTTATCGAGGGTCATAACTCCCTTTATAGGTTGTAAAAATTTGATAACCGGGTAAAACTAAGCTGATACCCGCAAAACTATGTATTGTTCCTGGATAACTTTCTTCTGCATCACTACCCCCCAATCGCCAACAAAAAGAACCCAACCAAATATAAAAGCCTGGAATCAGTGCGTCCATCGAATAGGCAATATGCTTTAACTGAGGGTTAACTTCGTTTGATGATCCCTTTTTTTGGGAAACTTTTATTTTCATTTATTTTCATTATTTTAAACTTATAATCGTTTAAGAACTATACCATATTTTTATTAGCATTGACGATGACAATTATCACAATTCCACACTTAAACCCTTTGGTACGATCGCTTTTGCTAAAAGGACGAGTTATACTAAATCCAAAGATGGCTTTTAGTTGTCAGCTAAATTTTTGCGCCAATTTCGTCAAATTGCTTCAAGAGATTTGATTGCGAACGCCACTGAAAGCAGCGTATGCGATCGCTATAGCATCTACGGCATCATTAATGGGCATTTTTGTCAATCCGAATAAATACTTAATTTGTTCGGACACCTCAGCTTTAGTGGCCCTACCATGGACCAGATGACATTTCCAACTAGCTTGATGGAGGAAAATCGGTTCAATTCCCCCATCGCGACAGCTAACCAGATTGATAATTCCCAATGCTTGCAGGACTCCACCGGCTGCCTTGATTTGCCGGTTAAAAAAGGGCATTTCTACGGCAATTTCCCCCGGTTTATATTCTGCGATTAACTCCTTTAAATCCCGTTCAATTTCGATCAAACGCTGGGCAGTAGAAAGATTTTTAGAAGTTTCGATCGTGCCATAATCGACTAAAATCGGCATTAACTCACTATTATCCCGGAGAATAGCCCAACCGACAATCGCTAATCCGGGGTCGATACCCAACCAAGTAGTCATAGATTAAGCCAAAAAATCTTGGACGATTTCGAGGATTCTTTGGGATGCTTGTCCATCTCCAAAAGGATTAATTGCATTAGCCATACGATCATAGGCGATTTTATCCCTTAATAATTCTCCCGCTTGTGCTAAAATTTGCTCGGGATTAGTCCCAATTAATTTCGCTGTTCCCGCTTGCACTGCTTCCGGTCTTTCCGTGGTTTCTCGCAATACTAAAACCGGTTTTCCTAAACTCGGTGCTTCTTCTTGAATGCCTCCAGAATCAGTTAATAATAAATAACAGCGTTGAATCGCGCCCACTAACTCGGCATAATCGAGAGGTTCAGTTAAAAATACCCTGGGATGATTGCCCAAAGCGGACTGAATTGGTTCTCGGACGGTGGGATTGCGATGCAGGGGTAATAATAGGGCTATATCGGCATATTTTTCTAATAACAAAGTGAATCCTTTGATAATATCCTGTAAGGGTTCGCCCCAATTTTCCCGGCGGTGAACCGTGGCTAATAAAACCCGATAATCTGACCAATTTAAGCCCGCAATTTGACATTCTGGGGCGGTTTGGGCTACGGTTAATAAAGCATCAATAACTGTATTACCGGTGTGGTGAATATTTCCCGTCACCCCAGATTTTTGTAAGTTTTCTACGGCTAAAGTAGTGGGAGCAAAATGTAGAGTAGTCAGTTGAGAAATTAGGCGACGATTAGCTTCTTCGGGATAGGGATTATAGATATCATTCGTTCTTAATCCTGCTTCTACATGAGCGATGGGAATTTGTTGATAAAAAGCCGCTAAAGCAGCAGCAAAAGCAGTAGTAGTATCACCTTGCACAATAATTAAATCTGGTTTTATGCGCTCAAAAACTGTTTCTAAACCCCGTAAACTGCGGCAAGTAATATCAGTTAAAGTTTGACGGGTTTGCATAATATCGAGATTTTCATCTGCTTTTAAAGCAAATAATTTCATCACCTGCGCTACCATTTCTTTATGCTGTCCCGTCAGAATTACATGGGTTTGAAACTGTTGCGATTCTTGAAAAGCACGAATAACGGGAGCTAATTTAATCGCTTCGGGACGGGTTCCAAGAGTAATACAAATTGATTTCAACATATTATTATCAGTTATCAGTTATCAGTTATCAGTTATCAGTTATCAGTTATCAGTTATCAGTTATCAGTTCACCGATTACTGTTTACTGATCACTAAAAATCGCTTGAATTGTGCTATTTTGTCATTTTTCACCAGTGGGGGGTTGTTGAACAATAAATTGGGGATAGAGTTGCATTTGCTTGGGATTTAAAGGAGGTCGAGAGATGGTGAAAACTTTTTGTTTAGCTAACTCTTGGGTCATGGTATCTAAAGTTTGAGCGATACGCAAATTATATTCTAATTGTTCCCCAGAAGAAAGCAGATTACTTAAGCCATCAATTAAACGTCTTAAATTCTCGCGAAATTGTGGATCACCGATTAACTCATCGATATCGGAGGTGATTTTTTGAGTATTTTCAAAAGTCACCCTAGCGGATTCGAGAGTTTTTTGCAGCAGGACTATTGTAGCAGGATCGTTAATAGTTTTAGTAATTTCTCGTAAATTATTCGATGTCTCCACCGCATTATTCAAAATCGTCTCGATATTTTGCATTACTTGTTTAGTATCAATTTCATCTAAACCTGCATTCAACCTCAGGGCGGTATTATTGAGATTATTAGCGAGACTACCAATACCTAAACTAGCTTGATTAAGATTATCGAGAGTATTAACAATTTGTCCCCGATTTTCGCTGAGAACAGCATTAAGATTAGCGACTAATTGGGAAGATTGTTGAAAAGTTCTGCTGATTTGACTGCGGTTTTCCTGAACGGTATTATCTAAAGTATTGATAAAACGGGAGGCATTATTAGCCGTATTAGTCACCGAGCGACTGGTGGTAGCTAATTCCAAAGATAGACGAGAGATTTCTCTTTGGGCATTACGGATAGTCTGGGAGGTATCATCGGATAAACGGGCGATTTTTTGAGCTGCTATAGCGGTATTTTTGGTGACATCATTGAGATTACCCACAAATTCAGGACTGGTAAAAGTATCCACTAAACGACCAACACTAGACATTAATTGTGTTCCTGTTGTCCCCTGTAAACGAGTATTATTACAGAGAATTAACTGTTGATCACAGTCGGGACTCAGAGGGTCGAGATTTTTGGCCTCAGCACTTAAAGAAACTAAGGGAGTGATATCGATGGCTGCCTCCCCAATTAATCCGGAAAGATTGGTAGTAACAGTTACCTTCCTAGGCATCACTAAAGTAGCAGAGGCGATCTCGGCAATAACTTCCACTTGATTACTTCCCGGGATAAAACTCGTAATTCTTCCCACTCTCACCCCGCGAAAACGTACCGGCGCCCCGACTTGTAACCCTTCCACGTCGGCAAACTCAAAGATTAATTGATAGGTTCTTTGACCAAATCCTCCCCCGCGAACCCAGATAGCGAGCGCCCCAAAGACCAATAATCCGCCTAGAGCAAACAAACCTAGTCTTCCTTCCCGTAAAGCTCGCGAACTCTGCATGATTTTTCTCTCATTCTCGATAGTTCTTAATTTAGCTTAATCTAGCTTAAACGATTGTCCTAATCGGGCCTTCAATGCTGGCGCTAAAAAATTGCCGGATCATGGGATGATCGGTACGATCGATATCTGCCACTACTCCCTGCCATTGCACTTTTCCCTGATAGAGAAATACTACTCGATCGGCGGTGCGTCGGATGGTACTTTGTTGGTGAGAAACCATCACATAAGTGTTCGCAGACCCTGATTTTTCATGGAGAGTCCGCACTAGATCCTCGATAATTGTGGAAGCTATCGGGTCTAATCCGGCGGTAGGTTCATCATACAGCAGTAATTCGGGATTATCGGCCGGATTATCGGGATTAGTGATAATAGCGCGGGCAAAAGCCACCCGTTTACGCATTCCCCCCGATAGTTCCGAAGGATAAAGGTTACTAATTCCCTGTAAACCGACCATTTCCAGGCTTTTTTCCACTAATTCCCTAATTCTGGCTTTTTTTAAATTAGTTTGTTCATAGAGATAAAAACCGACATTTTCCCCGACGGTGAGAGAATCAAACAGGGCCGTTTGTTGAAAAACCAAGGAAGTTCGCATCGCTTCTCGACCATCTTCTAGCAATCCCTGACGCAATTGACCTTTAATACGAATTTCTCCGGCATTTATCCCCGTTAATCCCGCAATTAACCGTAAAACCGTTGATTTTCCCGTTCCCGACGGACCGATAATTACCAGGGCCTCCCCTCGATAAATGGTTAAATCTAATCCGTCGAGAATAACATTATCCCCGAATCTTTTCGATACTCCTCTCAATTCAATTAACGGTTCTTTCATCGTCGCTTAATTATCTTATAACCTCTGGAATTTTAGGGAGATGGGGAAGTGGGGGTGTGGGGTGTGGGGAAGTGGGGAAGTGGGGTGTGGGGTGTGGGGTGTGGGGTGTGGGGTGTGGGGAGAATAAAGCTGCCTCCTATCTCCTGTCTCCTGTCTCGGAGTCTCCTGTCTCGGAGTCTCCTGTCTCCCGACTCCTGAATACTGACTCGATTCTGGCTGCTATAGTAGAAAAGCACCCATTGCTGACGATATCTGAGGTAGATTGCCGTGACTATTGCTTTAGACCAACTGCTTACCCCCGACATTTTTCGACCAGCGCGTTATTTGGGCAACGAGTTAGGCGCTAAACATAAAGAATGGGCAAGTGCTGTGGTTCGTTGGGTGTTAACCTATCCGGAAGTGTACGAAGTGGGGGCATCTAACCTCGGCCATATTATCCTCTACAATATCCTCAATGCACAACCTCGCCAACTCTGCGATCGCACTTATTTACCCGCACCGGATTTAGCCCAAAAACTCAAACAGACAAAAACCCCCTTATTTGCCCTAGAATCCCGTCGTTGCCTCACAGATTTTGATATTCTGGGTTTTAGTCTCAGTTATGAGCTAGGAGCCACCAATATTTTAGAAATGCTCGACCTAGCGGCAATTCCCTTGACTTGGAGAGCAAGAGATGCGGGTAACTATCCGCTAATTTTTGCCGGGGGACAAACTGCCACCTCTAACCCCGAACCCTACGCCGACTTTTTTGATTTTATCGCCCTTGGTGATGGCGAAGAATTATTGCCAGAAATCGGTTTAATTTTAGAAGAAGGTAAACTAGCTAATCTAAGCAAAGAAGAACTATTGCTAGATTTAGCCCAAATTCCGGGGGTATATGTGCCGCGTTTCTACGATGTCACCCCAATCGGTGCAGTTATCCCCAATCGTGACGATGTACCGCAAAGAATTTTACGCCGGGTAGCCACTCCTATTCCAGCCTATTCTATCGGTTTAGTTCCCTTCGTCGAAACAGTCCATGATCGCCTAGTGGTGGAAATTCGTCGCGGTTGCACTCGGGGATGTCGTTTTTGTCAACCGGGGATGTTAACCCGTCCTGCGCGGGATGTGCAACCGGAAGCAGTAATCGAATCGATTGAAAAAGGAATGCGAGCGACGGGATATAACGAATTTTCCTTATTATCTCTCAGTTGCTCCGATTATCTAGCTTTACCTGCCGTGGGTATGGAGATTAAAAACCGTCTCCAGAATGAGAATATATCTCTATCCTTACCCAGTCAAAGAGTCGATCGCTTTGACGAAAATATTGCTAACATAATTGGGGGCAATCGTCAATCGGGTTTAACCTTTGCACCGGAAGCGGGAACCCAACGAATGCGCGATGTGATTAACAAAGGGTTAACCAACGAAGAATTACTCAGAGGGATAAAAACTGCCGTCGAACAGGGTTGGGATAAGGTCAAACTCTATTTTATGATCGGTTTGCCGGGGGAAACCGATGTGGATGTCATCGGTATCGTGGAAACGGTGCGCTGGTTGCGTCGGGAATGTCGTTTACCGAAGCGGAAACCCCTCGATTTTACCCTAACTATCTCGAATTTTACGCCTAAACCCCATACCCCCTTCCAGTGGCATTCCGTCTCCACGGCCGAATTTATCCGCAAACAGGAGTTATTAAGACAGGAATTCCAAGGCATGAGAGGGGTAAAAGTCAATTATACCGATGTCCGCATCTCGGCCATGGAAGATTTTATCGGTCGCGGTGACAGAAGTTTAGGGAAAGTGGTGCTGCGCGCTTGGCAATTGGGAGCCGGGATGGATGCTTGGTGGGATAATACGGAAAAAGCCTATCAAGCATGGTCACAGGCGATCGAAGAATCCGGTTTAACTTGGAAATATCGTCAGGTAGAACAGGGAGAATGGAATATTTTTGCCGATACAGACAAAGATATTTTAGAGCGTCCTTTGCCCTGGGATCATCTGGATACTGGTATCGATAAAAAATGGCTAGAGGAGGACTTAAAACGCGCTCTAGACGCGGCAACGGTTCCCGATTGTTCTTTTGAGGGTTGTTCCCATTGTGGCGTTTGTAGCGTCGATTTTGGCCATAATATCGTCATTGAAGCGCCTCCGATTCCCGCTTTTGCCGGACATTTTCAACCCAATCAAGAACGCGCCCAAAGAATTCGGGTTTGGTTTGGCAAAATTGGCGAAATGGCTCTAGTTAGCCACTTGGATCTCGTGCGTTTATTTGATCGCGTCGTCCGTCGGGCTGCTATTCCCATTTCCTTTACCGGTGGATTTCACCCCGGTCCGCGCATTTCGATCGCAAATGCCTTATCCTTGGGAGCAACCAGTAGCGGTGAGATTGTCGATTTTGAATTGACAAAAGTGATGGATTTAGAGACGTTTAAACAGCAATTAATCGCACAATTGCCCGCAGATTTACCAGTTTATCAGGTGGAAGAAATTCCCTTAAATGCCCCTGCTGCCACCCGTTTGTTGGAAAAAGCTGAGTATTTGCTCACTTTTAATAGTGAGGGAATTGACTGTCAACAGTGGCAAAATTGGATCGAGGCAATTAAGCAAGCAACGGTGATGGAACGGGAAAAAACCACCAAATCCGGCAAAAAAGTCACGATTAATCTGCGAGAACAATTATATGAATTAGAGTTAAAAACTGTTGACAAACAAGCCGTTTTGTGCTATGTGGGCAGTTGTCGCAATGATGGCACTTTACTGCAGCCCGATCATATCGTCGAGATGTTAGAAAGGGTTTCTGGCCAAGAGATTTCGCTGCTTAATTTTCATCGTCAGCGTTTGATTTTAGGAGCTTAACCATCGTAAATTGTTCCCTTTATGCTCTAACCCCAGAGAGTCAGCTAATCTTGATCGACTAATTCCAAGGAATCATCAACCAAAGCTGGCCGGTAATTTTGAACAACCAAAAGTTTCCTAAGACACAGATTCACCTAATCAAATAAGTAGTCGTGCAAAATTAATTTCCTAGTGAAGATAGGCAAAAGGCAAAAGGCAGGAGGCAAGAGGTGGTTAGATATGTGTAATTAATTTTGCTTAGGTACTTAACTGATCACTGATAAACTTATGCCAAGGCATCGAAGATTTTAAACATAGGCAGGTACATAGAGAGAAGAATAATTCCCACCATTCCCGCAACAGCAACCATCATCAAGGGTTCAATGATACTGGTTAAAGCTTTAACGGCCTGTTCCACCTCATCTTCGTAGAAATCCGCCACTTTCATCATCATGGCATCTAATTCTCCCGTTTCCTCACCAATACTAATCATTTGAATGGCCAAAGCTGGGAAAACATTGGCTTTTTGTAGGGCCAAACTCATCATTCCCCCCTGCTGAATTTCCTCCTTAGCACCAGCGATCGTATTAGCAATTACCTGATTACCCACCGTATTACAAACTATATCAAGGGAACTCAAAATCGGGACACCAGAACGCATCAGAGTCCCAAAAACCCGGCAAAATCTAGCCACAGCCGATTTTTCATTCAAATCGCCAAAAAGGGGCATTTTAAGGAAAAACCAGTCAATTTGCAGACGACCCATCGGGGTTTTGTAATAGCGACGCAGTAAAAAAACTGTGGCAGCAATGGTGACAATCGGAATTAAAATTAACCAACTACGCATCACACCACTTAAAAAGAGCATAAATTGCGTTAAAGCTGGTAGTGGCACCTTCAAATCGGTGAAAATTTTCGCAAACACGGGAATTAAAAAGATTGTCATCCCGAAAAACACAATTACCGCCAAAATTCCCACTGCTACTGGATAGGTCATCGCTGATTTAATCTGGTTTTTCAAGCGGGCCATATCTTCCAAAAGTTTCGAGAGACGGAGCAGCACTTCATCGAGTACCCCCCCCGTCTCTCCAGCTTCGATCATACTGACATAAAGTTCATCAAAACATTCAGTATGTTTGGCCATCGCTTGCGATAACGGACTCCCTTGCTGTACGTCGGCACTAATCGCTTGTAGTGCTTTTCTCATCTTGGGATTACTGGATTGATCCGCCAAAACTCCTAAACATCTCACAATCGGCACACCAGCATTAATCATTACCGAAAATTGACGGGAAAAAACCGCTTTATCTTTGATGGAAATGCTGGCAAATATCAACTCTAAACTAGAAAGATCGATCTCTCCTCCCGCTTTTTTGACTTTACCGACGGCAGCATATTTCGCCTTCAGCATCATTCGGGCATGATCGGGAGACATAGCTTCAACTTTCTTTTGGAAAACTTTTCCAGAGCTGCTTTTAACTTGTGCGACAAAAGTAGGCATAGTACAAATCAGTTATCAGTTATCAGTTATCAGTTATCAGTTATCAGTTATCAGTTATCAGTTCACTGAAAAAACTTCCCACTTCCCACTCTCCTATCCCTTTTACACAGGATTTGTTATTAAATCCAGGCTTTAGTTTTGGCGTTAGCACCAGATCCGGCGACAAGACGTTGTAATTCATCGGGTTTACTACTTTTAGAAATTGCCTCTTCAAAGGATATAACACCGCTAACAACTAAATTAGCTAATCCCTGTTCCATAGTTTGCATTCCTAACTTCATCCCCGTTTGAATTGCTGAGTAAACTTGGGGGGCTTTTCCTTCGCGAATTAGGTTAGCGATCGCTGGAGTTACCACCATGATTTCCTGTACCATTGCCCGGCCAAATTCCCCCGGTTTAGGATTTTTTTTCTTGACTAGGTTTTGACTAAAAACTGCTAGTAAAGAATTGGATAACATGGCGCGAATTTGTGACTGTTGGTTAGAGGGGAAAACGTCAATGATCCGATCCACTGTTCCCGCTGCCGAGCTAGTGTGTAGGGTTCCGAAGACTAAGTGACCGGTTTCCGCCGCCGTAATTGCCAAACTAATTGTTTCTAAATCCCGCATTTCTCCCACAAGGATAATATCAGGATCTTCTCGTAAAGCGGCTCTTAATGCGTTAGCAAAACTCTTGGTATCTTCTCCTTTTTGTCGTTGGTGAAACAGGCTTTTTATATTAGGAAAAACGTATTCGATTGGGTCTTCTACAGTCAAAATGTGTTCAGACCTAGTTCGATTAATTAAGTCTAAAATTGATGCTAAAGTGGTAGTTTTACCTGAACCTGTTTGTCCAGTTACGAGAATTAATCCCCTCGGTCTTTCCGATAATTCTCGGATCACTTCTGGTAAATTTAATTGTTCAAAGTTAGGAATTTTAGATGACAAAGCGCGTAAACAAGCTGCATAGGCTCCCCTTTCTTTATACACATTGATCCTAAATCTTGCTAATCCTTTCACCCCATAGGAACAGTCTAATTCCCAATTCTGCTCTAACTCTTTTATTTGAGTATTATTGAGCATACTAAAAATCAATTTCTGACAATCTTGCGGGGTTAAAGATTCTTCATTAACCGGGATGAGTTTGCCACTAATGCGAAAATAGACCGGCGCACGGGACTGAATGTGCATATCGGAACCGCCCATCTCGACCAATTGTTCCATTAAATCTTCGATCATTAATTCCATAAGTTAAACTCCATTTATCGTATAAAGTAAAAACTGAAAAGGGGATAGGAGCCAGTCCCGATGAAAAAATTTTCACCCCCACAGGTGAAAGAGGTTTCTTTCCCTACACCCCACACCCCACACCCCACACCCTACACCCTCTTTTCCGTCAGGAGACAAATTCATAATACTTTTGCCTGTTCCAGAGTTCCCCGATCACTGATCACTGAAAAACTATCTTAATAACTAAATCGTGGTTTCATACAATAGGGACAATCGAGCCATTCTGGTTGTAGTTCGGCGCGACAACCACTACAGATTAAACCGCTTTTCCGTTTAGCTTTTAATTCCGCTTCCAGACCAGAATCACTAAATGTCACCCGTTCCACCTCTTCGAGGGTGGTGTAACCCTCGCGCACCAGATTTAAACTGTAGGCTAGGAGTGTCATCATACCCTCATCGACGGCCGCCTCCTTAATGCGATCGGTGGTTGCCCCTTGGTTAATTAATTGCTGTAGTCGTTCACTATTCTGCATCACCTCATACACACCGATGCGACCTTTATAACCGCTGCCGTTACACTTAACGCAGAGATTACCCTGTCTTCGCGCCTGTTGAATTTCCGCTATGGTCAGGGTATTAGCCTTATAAAAGGTCACTTCCTGTTCATTGGCAGCGGAAAGACCAAAACGGGCCAATTCCTCTTGGGTGGGGTGATAGGCGACTCGACACTCGGTACAGACGCGCCGCACCAGACGCTGGGCCAAAATTCCCAACAGAGAACCAGAAATCATAAACGTTTCAACCCCCATCTCATCGAGACGAGCGATCGCACCTGCGGCATCGTTGGTGTGTAGGGTAGTTAAGACCAAGTGACCAGTTAAGGCGGCCTCGATCGCTGTTTTAGCCGTTTCCTTGTCCCTAGTTTCTCCCACCAGAATCACATCCGGGTCTTGTCGCATGAAGGCCCGCAGAATCGAGGCGAAATCCATGCCTTTTTCGCGAATTACCTGCACCTGGGTGATGCCCGGTAGAGAATATTCGATCGGATCTTCGACGGTACTGATATTGACCCCAGGGTCATTTCTTTCCGCTAACACCGAGTATAAAGTGGTGGATTTCCCCGAACCAGTGGGGCCTGTCACCAGCAACAGACCAAAAGGATGACTGGCCAGGTCCCGGACGATTTGCAGGGTCTTTTGATCGGTGATTAGTTTATCTAAACCCAACTGGGTAGAGGAGTTATCGAGAATCCGTAAACAGACTTTTTCCCCGTAGCGACTGGGCAGGGTATTAACCCGAAAATCCACTTTCCGCCCTTGATACATCCGCCGAATTTTACCATCTTGGGGAAGACGACGTTCGGCGATATCGAGATCGGCCATGATTTTAAAACGGGCAGTGACCGCCGGGGTAATTCTTTTCGGCAGTGGGTCAAAAGCTTGATGAAGAACTCCATCTTTGCGAAAGCGAATTTTCAGGAATTCGTCCTGGGGTTCGATGTGAATATCGGAAGTCCCTTCCTGTAGGGCTTTAGCTAGAATTTTATTGACCAGGTTGATGACGGGGGCTTGATTAGCGTCTCCTTCTCCGAGATCATCGGCCACTTCATCGTCAGCACCAGAGACCACCTCAATACTGGCGACAATATCGGTGAGATCCGAGAGTTTTTCCAGTTCTTTTTCTTTTTCGAGTCTGGCTTTTTCCTTTTCTAGTTCCGGTTGGGCCCAGTGGAATTTTTCCAGTAATCTTTCGTAATCTTCGCTGGTAATCACTAAACGCTGTAAACCTAACTCCCTGGGGCGGAGAATACGATTAATATCGTCCGTAGCCTCTAGGTTGTCGGGATCGACCATGGCTATCAAAATTGAAGCCGGCTCTCCTTCGATTCGACGCAGAGGGATGAGACGATAGCGACGACAAAGATCGATCGGAATCAAAGAATCGATCAGCCTGGCTATTTCTAGTCCATCCACATCGCTCAATTCGGGGTCGAGGGATTCGACTCCGTAGAGAATTTTTAGTTCAAATAACTGGTTTTTCTTATACTGTCGCTGTAAATCCGGGGGCAAAGGCCGCCCGGTTAGTTTTTGTAATATTTCTACTAGCGATCGTCCCGATTTCCGTGTTTCCACCAGGGCCTGTTGCATTTGCTCGGCACCGATATAGCCCGACTGCACCAACTTGTTACCAAAGGGGGAAAAGTAATTGCGTAGGGCAACAGCACGGGTTTTCTTGGAAGAAAATGTCATAGACGATTCCTAACCTCTCCACTACCCTTTAATCTTCCCAATTTTACTTAGAAAACTGCATTCTAGCAAAAATTTTTCTAGATCACTGATTATCTATCGGGGGCGATTATATCTAGTTACGGATCTTGTCCACAAAATGTTACATTAATGGTTAAACCTTGATTATTAGCTGGTACTTAAAGACCAAAATCAGCATTAAATGGTCATATATTGCCAAATTCCCCACTAAAATCCTATACCATGAGTGCAGAACCAAATACCTCAGCAATTTTCGACGAAAACCAAGAATCCTTTTCTAATTCCCCTGAATCTCTTGCCACCGAATCAGAAACCAGTGTCACCGATGAAGCCAAAACGGTGACGGACCAGGCCGCCTCTAGCGAGGGATTTTCCCTTCTAGACGGAATGACTATCGATTTTCTAAAAGAGGAAATCGACACTCTCAAACAGCAGTTAGAGGAACAAACCCAACAGGTTGATGCCTACAAGAAACGCTATATCACTCTAGCAGCCGAGTTCGACAATTTTCGCAAACGCACAGAGAAAGAAAAAGAGGAACTGGAAACAAAAATCAAGGGCAAAACCCTGATGGAAATTCTTGGTGTGGTGGATAATTTTGAGCGCGCCAGGACTCAAATTAAACCGGCCGATGATGGCGAGATGGGTATTCACAAAAGCTACCAAGGAGTCTATAAAACCTTAGTGGACAGTCTCAAGCGTTTAGGCGTTTCCCCCATGCGTCCGGAAGGTCAACCCTTTGATCCCAGCTACCACGAAGCGATGATGCGGGAGTACACCGATGAACATCCCGAAGGCACAGTGGTGGAGCAGTTAGTGCGGGGATACACTCTCGGAGAACAGGTTTTGCGTCATGCTTTGGTAAAAGTGGCCGCCCCCAAAGAGGCGGATCCTAACGCTGATCAGTCAGAATCTCCTTCCATTCCATCCCAGGAATCAGTCTAAAATTCCGATGGGGATTAAACTGGTTTGAGGGTTAGGTATTAGCCAGTAGGGTCTGTATTCCCTCCCTATCACCTATCCCTCATCCCCGCTCAGAGACTTGTTCTCTCTTGACCGATTTATCTTTTAATTAAAAATGCTTCTATACCCAAGGCTTTTGCCCCTTGGTAATCTTCTTTTTTACTATCGCCAATATGCCAAGCTTGCGCGGGGGGACAATCATGTTTTTGCAGGGCGATTTGAAAAATTTCAGCATCTGGTTTAGCTGCTCCTGTCTGGGAAGAAATCGTGATCGATCGAAAAAAATATTCTAAGCCTAATTCGGCCAAAACTTGATAGATACGACTATCAAAATTAGAAATAATGCCCAACTCGATCCCCTGAATCTGCCAGAGTCTTAAAGCGGGAATGACATCCTCGTACAGCACCCAAGGCTCGGCCGTGGCAAAATGATGGTAAAGTTCGCTAAAAAAAGCCTCAAAATCGGGAAATCTTTCCAGATAACCTAAATTATTAAAAACTGCCCCAGTCAGCGATCGCCACCAGCGATACTCTAACTCAGGAATTTGTGCCGTTTCAACGTCAGGAAAAGCTAGGGGGGGAGAAGTGGGGAAAATAGCCGAGAAAGACTGTTCTAGGCTCTCGGCCGACACCTCTACCCCAAAATCTGCCGCTATTTGACTATAAATTGCTCCTACACTGTCTTTTACCCCAAAAAGGGTACCCACAGCATCGAGAAAAATAACTTGCGGTTTCTGCATAAGAGTTTTGTTTATAAAGGTTTTCTTGACTGACGACCGGTGATTACCATCGAACTGAGGTTTTTAGGGTCAGCCCTCTAGGTGACCTAAAAAACCTAACAATTGCTTATTTTAAAGGATTATGGCCGAAATTCTCGGATCACTTGCCAAACCCTTAATACCTCTGCCACCGTCCATGCTTGGGCAAAAGCTCCCCTAGGGGTAAAAGGAGCATTACCATCAAAAATTTCACTTAAATTACCGATACAGCTATCCCGAAGATGGTCAATCATCGGTGTTAAAAAACTCTCGGCTAGGATGGGATCGCGATAGACTTTTAGATGGGCTTCGATAAATGCCCCTAATAACCATCCCCAGACTGTCCCCTGATGGTAGGCACTATCTCTTTTTAAGCGATCGCCACTGTAAACGCCACGGTAATCGGGATGATCCACATCTAGCGATCGCAAACCGCGAGAAGTCAACAATTTTAAAGCACAAATATCGATAATGGCCTTTTTCTGTGGGGAATTTAATAACTCCTCCACCGACAAGGACACGGCAAAAAGTTGATTCGGTCGTAAACTGGCATCATTACCCTTGTCCGTATCCAAAACATCATAACAATACCCCAGAGAATCGTCCCAGAAGCGAGAAAACCCTTTTAAGGTCATTTCTATCATTTTTTCGTAATCAGTGGCATCCATGCCCAAATAATGGGCAAATTGAACCATAATTTTTAGGGCATTGAACCAAAGGGCATTAATTTCTACGGGTTTGCCGATGCGGGGAGTAGTCACCAGATCATCAACTTTGGCATCCATCCAAGTTAACTGTACTCCCGTTTCGCCGGCATAGATCAAACCATCGTCATCTAGGTGAATATTGTAGCGAGTACCGCGACGAAACCAAGCGATCACTTCCGTTAAAGCGGGATAAATAGTTCTGAGAAACTCAAAATCTTGGCTTTGGTTAAAATAGGAACGAATGGCTTCAAAATACCAAAGAATAGCATCGACAGCGTTATATTCGGGGATTTCTCCGCCATCGGGTAGCAAATTCGGCAATAAACCCCAGTCTAGATAACGGGAAAAAGTTAGTAAAATCTGACGTGCGATCGCAGATCTGCCTGTAGTCAAAGTTAATCCTCTTAGGGAGATCATCGTATCGCGACCCCAATCACCAAACCAAGGATAACCTGCGATTATCGTTTTGCCGTCCGGTTGATCCCGGAGAGGACGACTAACGATAAACTGGTCAGCAGCAAGGGTAAGTTGTTGAATCCATGGGGGCTGCTGGGGATTAATCAGACTATTCTCGTAGCGATAGCGAGACTCTAGAGAAGATTGACCGTCTAAACTGGGATCGGGACGGGTACTAGCGGCAATTGTCACCGATTCTCCCACTTTAAGAGTAGCCGAAAAACTGGCGGCATGAAGATGATTTTCCCGATCGATTAAACCACGATAACGTTCCACGGCCAAATCAAAGCGATAATACCAGATATGAGCAGGAAAAACCTCTCCTTGACTGATTAATAGATAAAAAGGTACAGCATTGTTATATGCAATCACTCTTACTCCTTTTTCCAGAGGACTAATATCCATTTGCCAGTTAAAACTCTGGGTATTGCCGTGAAAATCACGATAATTGACAAAAGCAGTGAGATTCAGGGTTAAAGGAGAATTGCCGCGAAGGTAGGTATAGCGAGTATAGGTGGTATTTTCTCCCGGTTCCATCCAGATACGCTTTTCTAGTAAGGCATCCCCACAGATAAAAGTCCAGACGGGAATTGTCCCTTCCAGATGAAAACTTTCGATATTAATATAGCCTTGTGGTTCGATCGTAGCACCTAACCAGCGATTGCTGGCCAGATGATAGAGTTTCTGGTTATATTGTACCGATTCATCGATTTTAGTCACTAGAAGCGTTCTTTGCGTCGGTGGAGCCAAAGCAGCGATCAAGAGGCCATGATAACAGCGAGTTAGTAATCCAGCCACGGTTCCCGCAGCAAAACCACCAATACCATTAGTGACTAACCATTCGCGCTTTTCAGCCACCGGCAGACAATTACAGATATCCCGACCGAAACGGAGCTTGACCATGAGCTTCCAAATTCCTAGTAATTTTGTTATAATAAAAAATTGTGTCTTTATATCTATAGACTAACTCTATCTTAAGGAGGAAAATCGGCAGTGAGTAAACGTACTTTAGAAGGAACCACGCGCAAACAGAAGCGCACTTCCGGATTTAGAGCGAGAATGCGTAGCGTCAACGGACGTAAAGTGATTAAAGCTCGTCGGAAAAGAGGGCGCTATCGTTTAAGTGTTTAGGTTATTCTGGGAACCGACTAATTTTCGTGGGACTACCCCAAGTTCATCGCTTAAAACATCGACAGGATTTTCAAGCTGTCTATGGAACAGGGAAGCGTTATCACGGTTCCCACTTAACCTTAATTAGTTTAGAGGATTCTTGCCCAGATACCCCCGAACCGAGTCGTTTTGGTATCTCGATTGGCAAGAAAGTTAGTAAAAAAGCGGTGGTTCGTAATCGACTAAAAAGGCAAATACGAGCGGTAATTCGGGAGTTATTGCCAGAAATAGCGACAGGATGGCGAGGGATAATCATTATCCGTCCAGGGGCGATCGAGTGCAATTATGAACATTTTTTGCGAGAATTAAAGCAGTTGTTAGTGAAGGCTAATATAATTCATGGGCATTAAAGAAGAAACTTTTTATGAAGGCGGTCCGCACATCGGCGACCTAATCATCAATATCCTGCTAGGATTTACGGTGATTTGTTTACCTTTAACCGTTGGGGCAGTAGTACGGGCAATCTGGTTAAGATATAAGATAACCGATCGGCGGATTTCAATCACTGGGGGTTGGATGGGACGCGATCGCACAGATATTATCTATTCAGAAGTGGCAAAAGTGGCAAAAATGCCGAGAGGAATTGGTCTTTGGGGGGATATTGTCGTAACTCTCAAGGATAGAAGTCGTTTAGAAATGCGCGCGATGCCGAAATTTCGGGAAATTCATGACTATATTGCCGAAAGAGTCGCCGATAAAACCGGTCGTCCCCTAGAATCGATCATCAGTCAATAAAACAAAATAATCGATCGCCGAGATTCGATAAATTAGATTTGTCAAAGTGAACCCCTATTAAACGAGAAGGCATAGATTAAACCCATGGATTTTGGAGTCGGATTTATTTCCACAAATATCATGTTGCCAATCCTAGATTTTTTCTTTCGGATTGTGCATAGTTACGGTTTCGCCATCATTGCTTTAACGCTGGTGGTCAGATTTGCCGTCTTTCCCCTCAGTGCCGGCCAGATTCGCAATATGAGAAAAATGCGAATCACTCAACCCTTAATGAAGGAAAGACAGACAGAAATTCAACAACGCTACAAAAATGACCCCCAAAAACAACAGGAGGAAATGGGCAAATTAATGCAGGAGTTGGGCAATCCCCTAGCGGGTTGTTTACCCCTGTTATTACAAATGCCGATTCTTTTGGCTTTATTTGCGACGCTGCGGGGTTCCCCCTTCTCGGATATTAACTACACCGTCGATTTACAGGTGTTGCCGAGCGAACAAATCGCCATGGTGCAGCGCCAACTCTATGCCACCAAACCCCAAAACGTTTATATTGACGAGTCTCTCCACTATCCCATCACCGCTTTTTTACCCCAAGGCAATAAAATCGCTCCGGGAGAACAGGTAAAAATCGACCTGCAAAACGACCAGGGCAAGTCTTTAAGCCAATTAGCCACGGAAGCACCCGAAAATAACCTAAAACCCACCTACGAGGTGGTTAAAGGTCAAGAACTGGTGCAAGTTAATGAAGACGGTTCCATCGTCGCTTTAGCCCCCGGAGATGCCAGTATTAAAGTTATCGTGCCGGGGATTGCCGCTAATACGGGTTTTCTCTTTATTGAGGCCCTGGGAAGAATTGGGGCAACCGGTCCGGATGGTGAAATTCACTGGGATATTTTGGCGATGGTGATCGCTTTCGGCGTTAGTATCTATGTTAACCAAGAGTTATCCGGCGCCGGTGCGCCTTCGGGGGGAGCAGCCCAACAACAGCAAACGGTGAATAAAATCACCCCGATAATTTTTAGTATGATGTTCCTGTTTTTCCCCTTACCGGCGGGGGTATTGATGTATATCTTAACTGCGAACATCTTCCAAACTATTCAAACGGTGATTTTGATGCGGGAACCGTTACCGGAAAACCTGCAAAAATTGGTAGCGGAACAGGAAAAAACGGAAAAATCCCGCGATGCTCTCCCCTTTGAAAAACGTTCTAGCAAGAAAAAGGAAAAAACATCGTAATGAGTATATGGGAGCAAAATAGCGAGAAAGCTAAACAATGGCTGGAAAAACTGCTAAAGTTGATGGCCATGCCTGCAGATGTCCAGATTGGTGTGCAGGAATTGGGAACTGGACCTTCCTCCTGTTGGTTAATTATTGATAGTAGTCAATTGAGTCCCCAACAAGTGGAACTCCTCCTCGCTAACAAGGGTGAGGGACTAGATGCGATTCAATCCCTAGCTAATACGATTCTAAATATTGGTGTCGAGTCGGCAGAACATCAGTTCTATATTGTCGAAATCAACGGCTATCGTCAACAAAGACAGTCAGAACTTTTCGACTGGGTGAATCAAGCGGCGACGCAAGTGCGGCAAACAGGACAGGAAATAGAATTAAAAGCCCTATCTTCGGCGGAACGTCGCCAAATCCATGCCTTTTTTCAGGAAGAAAACGATTTAACCACGGAAAGTCGCGGCGTGGAACCCGATCGCCGGTTAGTAATTCGTTTAAAATAAGACCAAAGGGTGGGGTAAAACCTGCCCTCTTTTTTATTTTAGGCAGATATCTCCTGTCTCGGAGTTTCTTCACCTAACGGAAGATTTTTGATTGTTGCAGGAGAGTTAATAACTTAACTTCAGAGCATTTACAGGTACATCATCCCAAGATTCTACGGTTCTTAAAACTGCTAACCACCCCGCTTGTTTTTGTTCGTCCGTAAGATTGGTTAACCAACTTTGATGACAATCTTTTGCCGCTTGTTCGTCTTGACAGGCAATGCAAGCTTGTACTAAACCGCAGGGGTCAATCTGTTCATTTACCCAAATAATCATAGTTAATAGCCCTACTTAACTTTACTATTATAATCCATCGATCGCCCACAGAGAAACTTTTGATATTGATAACCTGTTACATAATTGGAGGATAACTCTGAAGGTTGACAGTCCGATAAATCTATTGAAGAATGGAAATTAATTAACCATAATTCAAAAGGAAGAGAAGATGACAGATTAAAATTTGGCTTTTGTTCTGAGTTAACTAAGATAAACTTAGGGTTTTTATCGGAAAATTTTTGGTTAAATTCCCAAGCAATTCCCATCATTTCTCCCACCTGCACTAAACTCCTATAGCTAGTGGCAATTACTAACGGATAACGGCTATTATTTTCGATAGTGGTAACTAATTTATCTGGGCGATAATACTTACGATAGCCTAAATTAAAAGTCACACTTAGGGAACTAACTAAAGCCATGATAATTACAATAATTACTATTCTTTTCCGCTTCCTTTGCCAACAATTATCTAATAAAATTGCTAGAATTAAAATTACCGAGGGAAAGTAAACAAAACTATATCTAGCTCCCCGGGTAATATCGATTGAAAGCAGATAAGTTATGACAAAGAAAATGGCAATTGAACTGAGAAAAAATGCCGAGAGAATGCCTAATTCTGGTTTATAGGAGTCTAGCCACGCTGTTTTTAATTGTGGGATAATCCAGAGAAAAAAACCGATCATTATTGCCCCAGAAATCAAAATAATTATTAAAGATTCTGATTCAACGGGGAGCAGGGAAAGCATAGTAATTAATGTTCCCAGCAATTGAAAAAAGGGGCTAATTACGGACAAAAAACTATCATTGTCTCTCTGAATCCAACCAGTCATCTGATTGCCATAATCTTTGGGGACAAACGTGATAAACCAAATAATAATAAAGCTCAAGTTACCTAAAAAAACTAAACTTAAACGCCACCAATTAGTTATCCAAAAGTTTTTTTGTTTGAATTGATTGGATAAAATCAATAATAAAGTTATCGCTTCCGCGAGGATAGTTAAACTAAAAAAATAGTGGACTAATAACCCTAGACAGTTGACAATTAACCAGAAAAAAACCAAAGTATGGGATATTCTCTTATGGTCGATAATTTTGCTGCTTGCCCTCAGAAAACAGCCTAAAGATATGAGGACAAATACAACCGCTAAAGTATAATGACGCGCTTCTTGGGAGATAAAAACCGCGTAGGGAGAAACCGCCATTAAAATCGCCGCAAGAAAAGCGATCAAGCCAGATTTAAAGACCAATTTACTGATAAAATAAATTAGAGGAATCGAAATAACTCCCCAAAATACTGCCAGCGATCGCATTCCTTCTAAAGATACATATTCTCCCCGATCAAAAAATAATTTATTCCAGAAATAGGCGAAAATAAAATATAAAGGTGGATGATTGTCCTCCTGAATAACTAATTTAATTACATCGGCAATAGTTGCCTGATGGTTGCTCTGGAGAGGTGCTAATAAGGTGTCTAGGGAAATTATTTGATTTAACGGCACTATCTGGTAATTATTGCCAATACTAAAAACCATAGTGGCAAATTCATCCGTCCAGGGAGGTTTGCTCGTTAATTGTGTTAACCTAATAACCAGTCCCAAAATTATTACTAATCCCAACCAGCAAAAATCAGACCAAGCTAACCGCTCCTTGCCTTTTTGTTGTAGATTAGAAATGACTGTAGATAAATTCAATTTAATTGTTATCTCCAAAAGATTCGATTATTTTAACCGCTTCCGATGGAGAAATATCTTGACGGCAATTAGGATAATCATACTCCTCCCGGGCAATTAATGCCCCACTGAGACGATAAAAATATTCTCCCATTTTCATCCAATCGGAATACAGATCGGGTTCGGGGAATTGTTGCCTTAATTCCGAGTCTTTGGGTGTACCATAATTGAGCCAGTATCCTTCTCCAAAGAGTGGGGAATTGAGCGCTAGGGTTCCCTCTAATTCTAAACCATCATCGCCCCCGGCGTTTTCGATTCCTTCCACCAAAAAACAGCTATTCTCGGCATTTTCAAAGAGGACTGCGTATCCTTTCCTCTCTTCTGCGAGGATTTTAATCTCGCTCAGACGAAATCCACGAGGGATATAGTTAGGTAAAATAATCTTAGCATCTAGCGATCGCAGTTGTTGGCGTTGACTGGCGCTCAAAGTTACCGTTTCTGCTCTCAAATATTGCCCATTGTCAATAATAACAATAGATAATCCTAAAACTAAAGGCCAGAAAAATTTTATGGTCATAATCGCGGTTTCTAAGGTCATATTCTGGAGAATATCTGAGTTTTTAGGCAATTTACTGATTATTTAACCAGATTAATGACGAATATTGCCCTTTTCCTGTTCCCGATTCCCTATCTACCGATTCTAATCGACAAAAAATCATAGCTTGTCTGTGGATTCCACTTTTTTCCACTTCTGTCACCCGGAATTATGGGACTGACATCACCCCAAACCCTCTCGTATTCTAAGGTTATCGACAGGAAAGAGAGGTAACAACCATGTTAGTCAGCCACCAAAATCCAACTTTTGTCCGTAACTACTTAATCGCAGTTATCTCCGTGGTGATGATGGGTGTGGGAGTTGCCGATCTCGTCAATAATCCCTCTCGAATCGCTCAACAAAACCGTCTTGATGGTTATGGTCGCTATGTTAGCGCTGGTTTGGTTAGTGGTGCGGTCAATAATATGCGTTAATTTGCCTCTAATTCTCAATCCTGTTGAAAAGGTGTGGGGGAGTGGGAAGTTTTTTCAGTGATCAGTAAACAGTGATCAGTAAACAGTGAACTAATAACTCAAATCTGAAAACTAATAACTCAAATCTGAAAACTAATAACTCAAATCTGAAAACTAATAACTAATAACTAATAACTAATAACTAATAACTAATAACTAATAACTAATAACTGATAACTGATAACTGATAACTGATAACTGATAACTGATAACTGATAACTGATAACTGATAACTGATAACTGATAACTGATAACTGATAACTGATAACTGATAACTGATA
>NZ_JADBUN010000034.1:0-7131 GCF_020245625.1 Microcystis sp. M049S2
GGTTAACAATTTGTAATATTCCTTGTTGACACCCTTACTGACAAAGAAAAAACTGAAATCAAGTCAGGATAAGGGTTGGAGTGCTTACTGCAAAAATTGTTAAGAAAGATCCCTATAAGGGATAGCTTATTAAGGGGGGCAGGGGGGATCGAACCTAAAATCCATTTTTAATTTAATTATAACTAGCTACTTAATTCTCCAATTTATTGACTATTTAAGGGCAGGACAGACAGCATGAATTTTTTCAGGGGACGTTATGGTTTATTCGTGGCGATTGGGGCTATTTTTGGGGCTTTGAGTCGTTTTTATATCGGAGAATTAATTACAAGTATCTTCGGTCAAGAATGGCAATTTTTGGGGACATTTTTTGTTAATCTTTCTGGCTGTTTAATTATTGCCTATATTTTTACTCTGGTTAAGGAAAATATTCGCATAATTGCCCCAGAATTAGGATTGATGCTTGTCACGGGTTTTTGTGGTTCCTATACAACTTTTTCCACCTATAGTTTGGAGGTTAACAAGTTTTTAGAGCAGGGAAACTTAACTTTCGGTTTAATTTACTGGTTGGGCAGTGTTTTTGGGGGGATGATTGCGCTTAAAATTGGAGTTATTTTAGCAAGAACAGGTTTTCCTAGATGAGTTATTAAATAGATTTTGCGTCTGATCCCCCCTGCCCCTAGGGTTGATTCATAGTAGGGTTGATTCATGAATCAACCCTACTACCTTGATAAGGGGGGTGTCTGACAACTTTTAACACCTAACTACTTAAGCATCTCAGCACAATTGAGACTATCTTTTTCCTTTCCTACTCAGTCTTAATAGGTAATGTCTCCATGGGTTTGAAACCAATTGATAGCATCAGCTAAAGCTTGTCTAATCGGCGATTGCGGTAAGCCCAGTTTCTTGCACTGCCTTCGAGGAATCTTAGTATATGGAATGTTTTGACATTTTCACGCCATCAAGGGGTATAGAGGGCGATTTTCCCAAGATTATCGCCCCGATAAAACCTGTTCCACCCGTCACAAAAGCACCCATTGCTCAAACTTTCCCCTGTTTTCGCTTCCTATCGGTAACTGAAATTTAATCACCTTAACTTTATTATTACTATACCTTAAATCTTAGTCAAGATTTAAGCTTTTCTTGATATAATTTTGGGTCGGGTTATCTTAGACTAAGAGCAGTCAATCTTCAGTAAAAACACTCCTATGGATCCATCTCCAGACACAACTTTTGTTTGTCCGATTATCATCGAAGACGACAGAACAGGATTAGACACAGAAACTATCCGACGAGCTTTAAGGGATAATTTACTCTATATTCAAGGTAAATTACCGGAATTAGCCAGCAAAAACGATCTTTATATGGCCCTAGCCTATACCATACGCGATCGTTTATTGCAGCGTTGGTTAACCACCCAACAAACCTATCTAAAAAAAGATGTCAGAACCGTTTGTTATCTCTCGGCCGAATTTTTAGTCGGTCCCCATTTGGCCAATAATTTAATTAATCTCGGCATCTACGAACAAGTCGAGAAAGCTGTAAGCGAATCGGGATTAAAACTAGAAGAATTAATTGCCCAGGAAGAAGAACCGGGGTTAGGAAATGGTGGTTTAGGTCGTTTAGCTGCCTGTTATCTGGATTCCCTTTCTACCCTAGAAATTCCGGCTATTGGTTACGGTATTCGCTACGAATTTGGTATCTTTGATCAAGAAATTCACGACGGTTGGCAGGTGGAAATAACCGATAAGTGGTTACAGTATGGAAATCCCTGGGAAATTGCCCGACCAGAATCATCGGTAGAGGTAAAATTTGGCGGTTATACCGAATCCTATACCGACGAAAATGGTAATTATCGCAGTCGTTGGATTCCCGATTATGTAGTCAAAGGAATTCCCTACGATACCCCAATTCTCGGCTATCGAGTTAACACCGCTAATACCATGCGTCTCTGGAAATCAGAAGCTTGTGAATCTTTTGATTTTGGTCGCTTTAATCGCGGCGATTATTATGGTGCGGTAGATAATAAAGTTCACTCGGAAAATATCAGTAAAGTTCTCTATCCTAACGATGAACCAATTCAAGGCAAAGAACTACGTTTAGAACAGCAATATTTCTTTGTTTCCTGTTCCCTACAGGATATGATTCGTATTCACTTACATGAGAACCCCAGTCTCAATAATTTTCATCAAAAATGGTCGGTACAATTGAATGATACTCACCCTTCTGTCGGGGTAGCTGAGTTAATGCGATTGTTAATTGACGTGCATCATTTCGATTGGGATAAAGCTTGGTTTATTACTCAAAATACCTTCGCCTATACCAATCATACTCTTTTGCCAGAAGCTTTAGAAAAATGGCCTTTGAGTATTTTTGGTCGTCTTTTCCCCCGATTAATGGAAATTATCTATGAAATTAACCATCGTTTCTTGGATAAAATTCGCATTATTTATCCCCAGGATGACGGCAAAATGTCCCGTTTATCTATAATCGATGAAAGCGGCGAAAAATACGTCCGTATGGCTCATCTCGCCTGTGTGGGTTCCCAGGCAATTAATGGGGTGGCAGCCCTCCATACAGAATTACTGAAAAAAGATGTTCTGCGCGACTTCTATGAACTCTTTCCCGAAAAGTTTAGCAACAAAACCAATGGAGTTACTCCCCGGCGCTGGATAGTTTCTAGTAATCCCCGCTTGACTTTTGCGATTACCGAAAAAATCGGCGAAAATTGGATTAAGCATCTGGAGGATTTACGCGGGTTAGAAAACTATGTGGATGATGGAGGATTTCGGGACTATTGGCGACGAATTAAATACGATATTAAGGCAGATTTAGCCAATTATATCGATAAAAAAGTCGGCATTAAAGTTGATCCTAGTACCCTCTTTGATGTGCAGGTAAAACGCATTCACGAATATAAACGGCAACATCTCAACGTCTTACATATCGTCACTCTCTATCATCGCCTCAAAAATAATCCCAATCTCGATATTACCCCCCGTACCTTTATTTTCGGTGGGAAGGCAGCCCCGGGTTATTTTATGGCGAAATTAATCATTAAATTGATTAATTCTGTGGCAGAAGTTATCGATAATGATCCGACAATTGGAGGACGGTTAAAAGTGGTTTTCCTCCCCGATTATAATGTCACCTTCGGTCAACGGGTTTATCCAGCTGCCGACTTGTCCGAACAAATTTCCACGGCTGGGAAAGAAGCTTCTGGAACCGGTAATATGAAATTTTCCATGAATGGGGCCTTAACTATCGGCACTCTCGATGGGGCAAATATCGAAATTCGTGAAGAGGTGGGGGCGGAAAATTTCTTTCTTTTTGGCTTGACAACCGAGGAGGTTTATGCTAAGAAAGCCGCCGGTTATAATCCCCAAGAATACTATTACCATAACGAAGAATTGCGGGCAGTATTAGACCTCATTGGTTCGGGATTTTTTAGCCGGGGTGATAGTAGTTTATTCCGCCCGCTTGTGGATAATCTTATCTACAATGATCCCTATATGTTACTGGCTGATTATCAGTCCTATATCGATTGTCAGGAAGGAGTCGGTCACGCTTATAAAGAGCAAGAACATTGGAGTCGTTTAGCAATTCTTAATGTGGCCCGCATGGGTAAATTCTCTAGCGATCGATCAATTCGGGAATACTGCGAGGAAATCTGGCGGGTACAACCGGTAAAGATTGAATTACCCGATTATACTCAAGCTAATGCCGGTTTATCGGTAAATTAGAACCAATCTAGGCAGTAGGATCCTCTTTATTTATTCTACTGCCCACAGCATAACCAGCCTTGGGCGACTCTAATCTAGATTTTTACGGGATTGACGGGGCTCGAACCCGCAACTTCCGCCGTGACAGGGCGGTGCTCTAACCAATTGAACTACAATCCCATTTTTGCGACAATTCTGATTGTAGCTTCATCATTAGGGTTATGTCAAGCACTTCTGGGAAAATTTTTTTAAGAGAGAGGGGAAGAAGGGAGAGGGGAGAAACAATCCATAACTTGTGAGTTAATCACACTAGCAGATTTGCTATGATCAGGGTTTGATTCGATTAATCAGCGATCGCTAATTTGAGTGCTTCTGGTCGTCTTATTTGCTAAACAGCATACATAATAAGGGTTGCAGCGAATTTTAAAAACCTTCCCTTAAAAAATTAAGGGAACGGTGAGTGCAAGGGTAAGTTCACCCCGAAAATTACGGGTGTGATACACCTCGAATAAAGCTAAATAAGGGCGTTCGCTCTTATAGCCTCTCCGTCGCTTCTTAAGGAAAAATGGACATCGTTTATATTGATGTCCATTCCCTCTCGCCACTTCGGAGCTAGGGGAGATTATTTTTCCCGAGCCATGTTTTTATTCGCGCTCGACCTGTAAATGATCGCCGCGGAGACGGGAATAATGAACCAACCCCGGCGGGAAGTTATCGAACCCTGCGACCCTCAGTCAGAAAGTTTACGTTTTAAACGGAAGCTCGCTAGAGCCAGCGTTCCTAATCCCAGCACGACACTGGGTTCGGGAACAGTAATCGTTTCGCCCGGTAGCGGCGGCGTTAAAGGGGAGGGACTACGGAGTAGGGTAGCCTGTTCGTAATCGTAGGCGTAAGAGATCAGCTTGCCCTCGTCGTAGGGTTTTCCGAAGAACGAGATCGCCGTGGGAAGTCCCGCCGAGCCGAAGCCCATCGGCACGACGATACCGGGAAACCCGACAGAAGCATAACCCGCTATCGTCGCTGGGCTAGGAATCCCCGGATAGGGTTGGAACGTCGGATCGCTAACCGAATAAACAGGGTTTCTAATCGGCGAGGCGAAATTGCTCTGGTACGGGAAAACCATCGCGTCGAGATCGAAGGCATCGAAAAGAGCCAATTGTATCCGCGTCGCTTCCGGTAGAAGGTTATCGATCAAGTTGATATAAGCCAGATCGCTCGTGGACGTGGTTAGAGAGCGCCGTAAAAGGTCGAGAACGCTATTTTCCACGGGCAGGGCCGAACTATTGACCACCGTTTCGTAAATGTTGATAAATTCGGCCACGGTTTTGGGAATACTCGGATCGGTGAAAGTGGCAAGGTAGGCTTCCCAATCCTCTTTAAAGCGATAATCGGCGATCCGACGAATGTTGGTACCCCCATTGCGGACATAGAAATTCAGGTAATCGGCGGTAAAATTAACCGGATCGATGATTACCGCGCCTAGTTCTGCGAGTTTATCGATCGCCGCCTCCGCAAGCGCGTCGATTTCCGGGTTGCCACCGAAGAAATCCCGAACCCCCCCGATGCGCGCTCCTTGTAGGGAACCCTGAACGAGAAAATCGGTATAGTCGGCGGGGATTTTACCCTGACTGTCGAGGGTGAGCGGATCGGCGGGATCGACTCCAGCGATAACGTTGAGGAGAAGTGCCATATCGGTCACGGTGCGTGCCATCGGCCCCGCAGTATCGAAAGTGAGGTTTTTCGGTGCGATGCCGTCGCGGCTGATCAGTCCCGTGGTGGGGCGCAAACCGACAATGCCGTTGAAAGACGCAGGTCCGCGTACCGAGGTACTGGTATCCGTGCCGATCGCCAGAACGGTTAAGTTCGCAGCCACGGCCGCCCCGGAACCGCTACTCGATCCCCCAGTATTGCGTTTGAAACTATAGGGGTTGAGCGTCTGCCCGTCGATCGTGTTATAGCTTCCCCCGGCGAACTCTCCCATCGCCGCTTTACCAAGAATAATCGCGCCCGCATCCCGGAGCGCTTTGGTAATAAAAGCGTCGTCTGGCGGGAGCGCGTTTTGTAGAATTACCGAGCCGTTAGAAGTGGGCAAATCGAAGGTATCGATATTGTCTTTCAAGAGGATCGGAATCCCGTGGAGAGGGCTTCGGGGTCCCTGTAATCGACGCTCGATATCGAGTGCTTCGGCGATATCGAGAGCCTGCGGGTTAACCGTAGTGATTGAGTTGAGTTTCGTCCCACCATCCTCGTAAGCGGCGATGCGGTTGAGATAAAGCTGTAAGCTAAGACGCATTTAAAGCACTTATTCTTAAGATTAGCCGAATCTCCCCCAATCCCTTTACTGTTGCCTCTTGCCTCTTGCCTCTTGCCTCGTCTCAACAAGCAATTTAAATGCTTAACAGCTTACTAACTGCCGCGAGGTTAACCCTGCATCGAAAGCGGCGTTAATTTCGGCTATCGTCGCTTCCTCTAGTTGGAAGGTCAACGCCTCCGCTGGTCGGGTAAAGGTTCCCAGAGCAGCCGTCCCAGCGAGAGCGACGACGAACATCGGCTTCATTTTTCCTAACATGGCTATAGTCTCCCAAAAGAGCTAAAAAAAGACAAGTACAAAGATTAATCCCGCTTTCTGACAACGGAAGCGCGTTTTAACTGGACTGCAAGCAGCCCGAAGGTTCCCAGCGCGAGTGCGACACTAGGTTCGGGGACGGTGATCGTCTCGCCGGGGAGAGGAGCGAACAGACTCGAAGGACGACGCGCGTTCGTCGCCTGCTCGAAGGCGTAGGCGTATCCCAGTAACTTCGGCTCACTGTAATCGGTTCCGAGGAACGAGATCGTCACGGGCAGATTATCGGGGGTAAAACCCGCCGGAACCTGAATATCGGGCAATCCAGCGATATTGGCGATATTCGTGGCCGAGGGACGGGTGGTACAAAGGTAGGTCGGATCGGTTAATCCGGGGAGCGGGGCGGGCGGACAGGAGGAAGTGGGATAGATAATCGCGTCGAGAGCATTGCCCGTGAAGAGATTCAAGGTCGTATTCCGCACGAGCGCCCGGCCGTTGGTCAATGCGTCGAGGTAATCAGGATCGGTGAGGGAAACACTCGCCTGTTCGGTTCTAAATAGGTTCAGACGGCCGGGATACTGTACGTAAAAGGGATTCGTTTCGGCAAGGGCGATAATATCCCCTAGGTTTTTCGGATAGCCGGGGGCGAGGGTGGCGAGGTAATCGGGAATCTGCGCTTTAAACTCTGGCCAGCGCACACGGTTATAAATTAGATCTCTTGCAAAAGTAATCAAGATATATCCTTTTGTCGGTAACGAAGTTCGTAATTGTAGATACCAGCAATCAAATTCAATCTCAGACCAAATCGCCGTCTGCGATTTCTGTATCTTGATGAAAGTATCCGAAATA
>NZ_JADBUN010000035.1:0-74885 GCF_020245625.1 Microcystis sp. M049S2
AGTCAGGGGAAAATGTAATAATTTTAAATGATGCAGAGTTTACGCCCCGGGTTTGGTAGGTTTAGCTTTTTCTCGAAATCTTCTAGGTTCTGTGTGATCAGTTTAACTTACATAGGATCGATCTTTGTGTCCTTTGTGTCTGGAGTGGTTCCTTCCACTCCCTCGCTAGGAGAAATGTATCTTAGAATACATTTTACCCACCAAATCCAAGAGAGCCATTTTTGTTACGATATACTGAACAGAAATCTGAATTGTCCCTCGTTTTAATCGGTGAGAGTACGAGCTATGCCTGATTCACCAGAAGTACAACAGAACTTTAATGCACCCGTTTACGGAGTAGCCGGAAAAGTTGCCGGAGACCAAATTATCTACCCCTCTTCTCAGAAGCAAGATTTAGCCGAAGCTGCCGCAGAAATTCAGCGATTGCTCAAACAACTGGAAGAGACAAATCCCACTGCGACGGAAAAACAAAAGGAAGCTTACATCAATGCGGCGGTGTCAACTCCTCTCAGAAAGCGATTGCTAGGCGCGGTGACATCAGGGGGAAAAGCTGCCCTTGAGGAATTTCTAGATAATCCTTACCTCAATGTAACAATGGCTTTAATTGAAGGTTGGAAAACAGCAGAGTGATATTGAGATGGGTTACGAATCCATCCTACAATGTGGCAAAGGAGGCATCCGACAATGGCAGAAGAGTCCAAGATTGAGCAAAACTTCAACGCACCAGTTTCTGGTGTTGCTGGGAATGTAGAGGGAGACCAAATCATCGGCGATAAGGTACTTGGCGATAAGGTACTTGGCGATAAAATCATTCAACTCCCTCAGACTCCCCAAGCTGAAAAATCAGCAGAATTGCCTAATAATCTCAATCGAGCGCGGACTGGGGCGGTTAATTTCGTGGGGCGTGAAGATGCAATGGTACAACTGCACCACCATTTACAGCAACAAGAAAGAATTGCGATTACCGCCGTCGTTACGGGAATGGCAGGAGTCGGTAAGACAGAGTTAGCCCTCCAGTATGCCCTACATCATAAGAAAAAATCGACTTATCCCGGCGGTATTTGTTGGATAGGGGTGCAAGCGGAAACGGTGGGGGTACAACTATTAAATTTTGCTAAGTCGCTGTTGGGTTTGTTTCCCCCTGAAGATTTGAATTTGCGGGGGCAATTGGATTATTGTTGGGCGAGATGGCAACCGCCGGGGGATGTACTGCTAATTTTAGATGATGTGCATCAGTATGAGGAAATCCAAGATTATTTGCCTCCCCAAGAACAACGCTTTAAGGTGTTGATTACGACTCGGCAACATTGGCTGGCGGCATCGTTTGAGCAGTTGCGCTTACCCGTTTTAAGCGAATCAGCCGCCCTTGCTTTACTGGAATCTCTGATTGGTGCGTCACGTCTGCAAGCTGAATTAGAGGTAGGGAAGGGGTTATGTGCGTGGCTGGGTTATTTGCCTTTAGGGTTGGAATTGGTGGGGCGTTTCCTCAAGCGGCGTACTAATTGGACGTTGGCAAGGATGCAACAGCAGTTGATAGATAAGGGTTTACAGTTGTCTGCTTTGCAGAATCCTTCGGCAGATATGACGGCGCAAAGAGGGGTAGAGGCTGCTTTTGAGGTGAGTTGGGAGGAGTTGAATCAGCCAGCGCGGGATTTAGGCTGTTTCCTCAGTCTCTTTGCTTTGGCTCCTATTCCTTGGCGGTTGGTGATAGAAAGGTGTTTGTCTGCTGAGGATGAGGAGGAGTTGGAAGATATTAGAGAGGAGCAATTACTCAACCTTCATCTGTTGCAAGCAGTAGAAGGAGAAGTTTATCAGTTTCATCCGTTGGTGCGAAAGTTTTTTCAAGCTAAGTTAGCACTGCGAGAGGATGGGGATGAGTTGAAACGCTCCTTTTGTCGGGGTATGGTTGAGGAGGCAAAGACTATTCCTCAAGATTTAACCAAGGAGCAAGTAGAAGCCGTCGCCCTATCTATTCCCCATATTGCGGAGTCAGCGACAGCGTTGGAACAATGGCTGGAGGATGAGGATTTAATCCCGTCTTTTGCAGGATTGGGGCTATTCTATGAAGGGCAGGGATTGTACGATTTAGCTGAACCTTGGTATGAGCAATGTCTAGAAGTAACTCGCCGCCGCTTAGGAGAGGAACATCCAGATGTTGCTACTTCCCTCAACAATTTAGCAGCATTGTACTATTTGCAAGGCAGGTACACAGAAGCGGAACCTTTCCTTCTAGAAGCTTTAGATTTGAGAAAACGACTATTAGAGGAGAATCATCCCCTTGTAGCACTTTCCCTCAACAATTTAGCAGGATTGTACAATTCCCAAGGCAAGTACACAGAAGCCGAACCTCTCTATCTAAAAGCATTAGATTTGAGAAAACGGCTATTAGGAGACAATCATCCCTCTGTGGCAACTTCCCTCGACGGCTTAGCAAACTTGTACTATGCCCAAGGCAGGTACACAGAAGCCGAACCTCTCTATCTAGAAGCTTTAGATTTGAGAAAACGACTATTAGGAGACAATCATCCCGATGTTGCTACTTCCCTCAACAATTTAGCATACTTGTACTATTCCCAAGGCAGGTACACAGAAGCGGAACCTCTCTATCTAGAAGCTTTAGATTTGCATAAACGACTATTAGGAGACAATCATCCCTCTGTGGCAACTTCCCTCAACAATTTAGCAGGATTGTACGATTCCCAAGGCAGGTACACAGAAGCGGAACCTCTCTATCTAGAAGCATTAGATTTGGATAAACGACTCTTAGGAGACAATCATCCCGATGTGGCAACTTCCCTCAACAATTTAGCAGGATTGTACTATTCCCAAGGCAGGTACACAGAAGCGGAACCTCTCTATCTAGAAGCTTTAGATTTGTATAAACGACTATTAGGGGAGAATCATCCCCTTGTGGCACTTTCCCTCAACAATTTAGCATTCTTATACTATTCCCAAGGAAAGTACGAAGAAGCAGAACCCCTCTATTTACAAGCTTTAGAATTGAGAAAACAACTATTAGGCGAGAATCACCCCGATGTTGCAGTATCCATCAATGGTTTAGCCTCATTGTACAAATCTCAAGAAAAGTACGAAGAAGCAGAACCCCTCTATTTACAAGCTTTAGCAATTGCTGAGCAAGCTTTAGGGGAGAATCATCCTACTACTGTTAAGATTCGGAAAAACTTAGAGTCGCTCCCGTAGGATGGGTTATTAACCCATCCGATAATACAACAATATAAAATAATACAATCACCTTCAATCAACCAAACAATCATGACTACACTCAAAGATATTGAATCCGCGATTCTCCAGTTGCCTGACGAAGAAATCCATCAATTATCAGCTTGGTTACAAGACTATCTTGATGATAGTTGGGACAAACAGATAAAAAACGATCTCGAATCAGGGAAACTCGATCGACTATTACAAAAAGTCAACAATGATATCAGTAACAATCAAGTTAAGCCTTTAGATGAAATCCTTAACAACTCCTGATTTTTGGCAATGTTATGCCAACTTATCTCCCTACATTAAGCAACAGGCAAAAAAGCCTATCGTCTCTGGATTAGTAATGTTTTCCATCGATCATTACATTTCAAGAAAGTAGGGAAAAATGTCTGGTCAGTCCGAATAACTGAGAATTATAGAGCTTTAGCATTGAAAAAAGGTGAAGATTATTACTGGTCTTGGATTGGTTCTCATGATGAGTATGAAGAGTTAATTAAATAGAAGGAGAAAATTAACCATGCTAGAGCCTAAAGAATTTCGCAATATTATCCACCAAGATTTTACTGAAGTTACCTCACAGGAATTTCTGGCAAATCAAAAAAAATACTGTCCAGAAATTTTTGAAGGCGATAACTATCCCAATATCACTGAAAATCTTAATAATTTAGCAAAACTCTACCAATCCCAAGGAAGGTACGCGGAAGCTGAACCACTCTACCAGCAAGCATTAGCAATTGCCGAGCAAGCTTTAGGGGAGAATCATCCTGCTACTGTTAAGATTCGGGAAAACTTACAAACGCTGCGACAACAGCAACATCCATCGTCTTAACTGTGATTGATGGGATTATGGGATGGACTATAATTGAATTAATCACTGATAACTGATATAGGCTATAGTTGAAGAACTTACAAAGGTAAAATTATGACCATTAAAGAACAACTAATTCATGAAATTGAAACAGTATCCGATGAGGTAATAGAAGAAGTTTTTGACTTTTTATTGTTAGCCAAAATCAAACATCATCGATCGCAAGAACAATCTAAACCTTTCGCGCGATTTATCGAAGAACTCACTGCTGATATTCCTCAAGAAGTTTTAGATACCTTACCAACCGATAGTGCAGAGCAACATGATCATTACATCTACGGTACTCCTAAACATTAACCATGAAGCAAATTTTTGCCGACACCTTTTATTGGATCGCTTTACTCAACCCCAAAGATGACTGGCATCAAATCGCACTCAACTATGCTCATAATTGTATCAATGATCAACTAATAACAACGGATGGCATTATTGATGAGATACTGAACTATGCTTCATGTAGAGGAACTATTATGAGACAGAAAGCACTCTTAATGTGTACGCAAATGCTACGGGAAAAAACAATACAAGTTATTTCCTATACACCAGAATTACGTCAATTAGGTTTTGAATTATATAAACAACGGTCAGACAAAGGTTATAGTATTACAGACTGCATATCAATGATAATTATGCAACAAATGGATATTTTTGAAGTGCTTACCCATGACAAGCACTTTACCCAAGAAGGTTTTATTATTCTTTTTTAAAAAATAGAACTACTATAAAATGGAGTCAACGACTATTAGGAAAAATCACTCTACTATTGTTCAAATTCGGAAAAGTTTACAAATGATGCGACAACAGCAATATCCATCGTCTTAACTGTGATTTATGGGATTATGGGATGGACTATAATTGATCATTGATGAAGACTTGCTGAATACAACACAATCATAGTATTCATTCAATCATTTCAATCATAGTTTGGACTTATTATGGGATTATGGGATGGACTATAATTGATCATTGATGAAGACTTGCTGAATACAACACAATCATAGTATTAATTCAATCAAATAACAGTTTAGACTTATTATGGGATTATGGGATGGACTATATTGTTAATATTGTTTTGCAGTACAAAAAGGTAATAAAAAATCATGGACAAACAACTATTACTCAATAAAATTAAACAAGCAGTACAAGCGATCGAACCACAAGCGCAAATATTTCTTTATGGTTCACGGGCGCGAAACGATGCTCAACCAGACTCTGATTGGGATATATTAGTATTAGTTGATGGGATCACTAACCCTACTCGCACATCTCAAATCCGTCGTCAAATTTATGAAATCGAATGGGAAACAGAAGAAGTTATTTGTACCATTGTTCGCAGCAAAAATCAATGGGAACATCCCTTATTACAAACTACTCCTTTCTGGCAATCAGTTAACAAAGAAGCTATTATGCTATGAGTAAAAATTCCCCTCACGATCAACTAATTAGGTATCGTTTAAATCGTGCAGAGGAAGCTTATCAAGATGCTTGTTCTCTTGCTGATGGTGCAAGATGGAATAGTTGTATCAATCGTCTATACTATAGTTGCTTTTATGCTGTTACGGCTTTACTTGCTTATGATAATCTCTCATCTCCAAAACATACAGGTGTCCGTAGTCTCTTCAACAAAAACTACATCCGTAGCGAAATTATTTCAAAAGACTTTGGTGCAGTTTATAACGAATTGTTTGAATACCGTCTCGAAGCAGATTATACAGACTTTGCAGATTTTGATGAATTACAAGTTCTTCCTTTCATTGCAAAAGTGAGAGATTTTTTAAATATAATTTCAGACCTACTTCCTACTGATTAAATGACAAAAGTATTGTATGTCAATACATTAAGTAAAGAGCATCTCAATACACAAATGATTCGTAATAATTTACAAATGATGCGACAGTCACATCCATCGTCTTAACTGTGATTGATGGGATTATGGGATAGACTATAACTGATCATTGATGAAGACTTGCTGAATACAACACAATCATAGTATTCATTCAATCAAATAACAGTTTAGACTTATTGTGGGATTACCGTAGGTGCTTCTCATCGATCCCCCTTAGATTACCAGATTTTGTCCCCCCCGAACGGTGACAATTTATCAGCGTTTTCTCCTTGTTTGTCGCCGGTGATGCCATTGACTGAGGAGACGATAACTAACAAAATAAGTGATAATGCTCGCCAACAGACCTGTAATCAAACTACCAAAAAATAGCGTTAATAAAAATTCACCGCTCAAACTTGCCCAATTTTCCGCCCAACTTTGGTTAGAGGCAAAAATACGACTATCGATCGCCTGATTTCCTTGACCTAAAAATAATTCTCCCAATTTATAATTAAACAAAAACAGGGGAATATAGGTAAAAGGATTACTCACCCAAGTGGCTGCTGCTGCTGCGATTTTATTGCCCCGCACACAGAAAGCTAAAAAAATCGCAATAATGATCTGTAATCCCATCCAAGGAAAAGCCCCAGAAAACACCCCCACCGCTAACCCGCGAGCGATTTCGATCGGATGTCCCTGCAATCGCACCAAGCGAATCCACCAGTAGCGACAGGAGCGCGTCAGACGATTAATTAGGCTATTTTCTTTATTTTTCGCTTTTAATGACCGTGAGCGCATATTTTCGGGCATAAATGCTGACAAAATTGATACCAACTTCAATTTTAGCAAGGAGTGATTAAGAGATGTTAAACACAGGGGATACGATCGCCGCCATCGCTACGGCGATCGTTCCAGAACAGGGTAGCATCGGTATTGTCCGTTTATCCGGTAGTGAGGCAGTGGCGATCGCTCGTCGGCTTTTCCATACCCGCAATCGTCAAAAATGGCAAAGTCATCGTCTTCTCTACGGTTATATTCGACATCCCCAAAGTCAGGCAATTATCGATGAAGCTTTGCTGTTGCTCATGTTAGCGCCTCGCTCTTTCACCCGCGAGGATGTGGTGGAATTTCACTGTCATGGCGGCATTATGCCCGTACAACAGGTGTTACAGTTATGTCTAGAAAATGGGGCGCGTTTGGCACAAGCGGGGGAATTTAGCCTGCGTGCCTTTCTGAACGGCAGAATTGACCTAACTCAAGCCGAAAGCGTCGTCGATCTCGTTGGGGCGCGTTCTCCTCAAGCGGCACAATTTGCCCTCGCTGGTTTACAGGGAAAACTCGCGCAACCGATTCGGCATTTGCGTGCCACCTGTCTCGATATTTTAGCTGAAATTGAGGCCCGTATTGACTTTGAAGAGGATTTACCGCCCTTGGATCACGAGGCGGTTCTCCATAGCATAGAACAGGTTTTTTGTCAAGTAAATTTAATTTTAGCTACTGCCGAGCGCGGGGAATTGCTGCGTAGTGGTCTAAAAGTGGCGATCGTGGGACGGCCGAATGTGGGTAAATCAAGTTTGTTAAATGCTTGGAGTCGGAGCGATCGAGCGATTGTCACCGATTTACCCGGCACTACCCGCGATATCGTCGAATCTCAGCTAGTTGTGGCGGGAATCCCCGTACAAGTCCTCGATACGGCTGGAATTCGCTCGGCCAGCGATCGAGTCGAACAAATTGGGGTGGAACGTTCCCGCCAAACGGCCCGGTCTGCTGATTTAGTTCTCTTAACCGTCTCCGCAGAGTCAGGATGGACCGAAGAGGACGAGGAAATTTATCGCTCTGTCAGCGATCGCCGATTAATTTTAGTGATTAATAAAATTGATTTAGCTCATCCCGAAACGGTAATTTATCCAGCAGAAATTGAGCGAGTTGTCAAGCTTTCCGCCGCCCAAAATCAGGGTATTGAAGAGTTAGAAAAAACTATTATTAATGCTGTCCAAAATCAAGAAATACAGGCGGCTAATTTGGATTTAGCCATTAATCAACGACAGGCGGCCGCTTTAACTAGGGCGAAAATTGCTTTGCAACAGGTCAAAAACACAATTGACCAAAATTTGCCTTTTGATTTTTGGTCGATCGATCTGCGTACTGCCATTCAAGCTTTAGGAGAAATTACCGGCGAAGAAGTGACTGAATCGGTACTTGATCGCATTTTTAGCCGTTTTTGTATTGGTAAATAAGCAATGAGGAAATCTGGTCAACTGTGTTGGGTTAACTGTAGTTTTGTTGAGGATTGTATAACTCAGATATTACTGGAAAAAAATACTTTCCAAGCGGCCGTAATAATGGCACTTCCCAAAAGGATAATCAATGTCCAGACCTGATTTTTTTGGGTTCCTTCCACTGATTTTAGCCGGTTGTCGATGCCTTCAATTTTCCCGTCTAAAACTTTAATATCCCCTTTGATATCTGCTTGTCCTATCTCAAGTTTTGTTAAGCGATTATCTAATCGATCAAACCGTTCATCAATCTTATCGAATTTCTGGCTAACTTCCTTGATACTGTCTTTAATTTCTTTAAGGACGACATCCAGGGAATAAGTAACAGTTTCGTTAGACATTGGGTCAACTCCTATACTGCATCTGGTTGGATATAATTTTATCTTAGTCTAGGCTTTAAAAAAATTTTCTTTCAGGAGCGGTTAACTGTAGTTTTGTTGAGGATTGGAGAACTCAGATATTGCCAGAAAAAAAGACTTTCCAAGCGGCCGTAATAATGGCACTTCCCAAAAGGATAATCAATGTCCAGACCTGATTTTTTTGGGTTCCTTCCACTGATTTTAGCCGATTGTCGATGCCTTCAATTTTCCCGTCTAAAACTTTAATATCCCCTTTGAGATCGGCTATTCCTATTTCTACTTTGGTCAAGCGCTCATCAATCTTATCGAATTTTTGACTAACTTCCTTGATACTGTCTTTAATTTCTTTAAGGACAGCTTCTAGGGAATAAGTAACAGTTTCGTTAGACATTTGGTAAACTCCTATACTGCATCTGGTTGGATATAATTTTATCTCAAGTCTAGGCTTTAAGAAAATTTTCTTTCAGGAGCGGTTAACTGTAGTCTTGTTGAGAATTAGAGAACTCAGATATTACTGGAAAAAAATACTTTCCAAGCAGCCGTAATAATGGCACTTCCCAAAAGGATAATCAATGTCCAGACCTGATTTTTTTGGGTTCCCTCTACCGATATTAGCCGATTGTCGATGCCTTCGATTTTCTCGTCTAAAACTTTAATATCTCCTTTGAGATCGGTTAATCCTATTTCTACTTTTGTCAAGCGCTCATCAATCTTATCGATCTTTCCCTCAATCCTTGTGAGGACAGCTTCTAGGGAATAAGTAACAGTTTCGTTAGACATTGGCTAAACTCCTGTACTGCATCTGGTTGGATATAATAATTTTATCTTAGTCTAGGCTTTTTGGCATTCCTTACCCTATAGTTAACTTCACTTCTGTCCAACCACTGAGATAGTGTTAGGTGAAAACTTCGCTACTTTCTTGTCACTGATTAGCGGTTACTGTTCATTCTCTGCGAAAAAACCCTAACCCCTAACACCGATAACCCTAACTGCCAATTTTTTCGGGAACTTCCTAACATCCCATTCATCTTAAAGCCTAGATTCCGCCTGGAAAAAGGAGGAAATCCAGAGGAGTTTCCGGCTTTTTTCCTAGCCCTCTCGGTTTTCTTTTGGTATAAATTGGGTAATGTGTGCAAAGGAGTGAGCGAGTGGTGTTTAGCATCGAACCAAAAATTATCAATCCGCCCAAAAACCGTCATGATTATCAATTGTCGGAAGTAATTCGCTATCGTGCTTGGGTAGAGATTGATCGCTCTGCCTTACAACAAAACGTGCGAAAAGTCAAGGCCTTATTAGCCCCAAAAACGGAATTAATGGCGGTAATTAAAGCTGATGCTTACGGACACGGGGCAGTTAAGGTGGCTAACAGCGTTTTAGAAGCCGGGGCGCAATCTTTAGCCATCGCGACTATCGGGGAAGGTATCGAACTACGCGAAGCGGGAATCGTTGCCCCAATTATGATTTTAGGGGCAGTCAATACCCCAGAAGAAGTGGCAGCCTTAGCCCATTGGCAATTGCAACCCACCCTGGTACAAATCGAACAGGTGCAAATTTTTGCCAGCGTGATGAGACGCTTAGAGCAGCGGCTGCCAGTTCATATCAAACTAGATACGGGGATGTCTCGCTTAGGTACACAATGGCACAACGGCACCAAATTCGTCGAACAGGTTTTAGAGGCTCCTAACCTGAAAATTGCCAGTATATACTCCCATTTTGCCACAGCTGACGATCCCAATCCCGAGATCATGCAGTTACAACGGCAAAGATTCCAACAAGCGATCGCCGAGTTAAGATCAAAAGGTTATCATCCCCCCTGTCTGCATTTAGCCAACTCTGCCGCTACCCTAAGCGATCGATCTCTGCACTACGATCGAGTTAGAGTCGGATTAGCTCTCTACGGTCTTTATCCTGCCGATCATCTCACCGATAAAGTCCCTTTGCAACCGGTGCTACAAGTAAAAGCGCGCATTGCCCAAGTCAAAACCATTGCCGCCGGCTCCGGGGTGAGTTATGGTCATCAGTACATAGCGGCAAAAGATACTCGTATTGCTGTGGTCGGTATCGGTTACGCCGATGGAATTCCCCGCAATCTCTCCAATCGTTTAAAAGTATCCCTGAGAGGACGTTTAGTACCCCAAATCGGCGCGATAACCATGGATCAGTTAATGATTGACGTGAGCGAGATTCCAGAGGTAAAAACAGGGGAAATCGTCACACTTATCGGTAAAGACGGCCCACAGTGCATCACCGCCGACGATTGGGCGCGGGATTTAGGTACAATATCCTGGGAAATTCTCTGCGGGTTTAAGCATCGTTTGCCGCGAATTACTATTAGCAATGGCTAATTAGGGTTTGCGGCAAAAAGTTTTTCGGTGGGTGTAGGGTGTAGGGTGTAGGGTTTTAGCGATTTTGAGGGGGTCAATTACCTAATTTTCAGGGAAAAAGTACCTAAATTTTCCCCCTGATCACTCCCATATATGCTACTTTTTGGTTTCTAAAAAGTCTAAAAGTTTTACCCAACAAGGTTTTCAGATTTATTGATCAAGCCCTAATTATGGAGGTGATCTTAAAAAATGTCAATTGGCGGCAATTATCACTGTTGACTGGTGAGATGTGTAATTAATTTTGCCTAGATACTTGCCTTGGTCAAGTGCGATCGCTGATTGCTGGGCTAGATGAGGGGATGAATTCTCCGGTGCTTTAGGTTAAAATAAACGGGGTTAATCGACGGCAAATGATTAGTTTTACCCTAGAGGCAGCGATGACTATAAGCAAAGATTTACCCTTACCCCCCGGCAGTTTCGGATTACCCCTATTAGGAGAAACAATCGCTTTTTTGACCGATGGGGATTTTGCCAGTAAACGTCATAATAAATATGGTCAACTTTTCCGTACTCATATTTTTGGCAGTCCCACGATTATTTTATCCGGTGCCGAAGCTAACCGGTTTCTCCTCAGCAACGAGAATAAATACTTTGCAGCAACTTGGCCTAAAAGTACCAAGACTCTCCTCGGTAGCGCATCTTTAGCAGTGCATACGGGAGATGTTCACGCTTCCCGTCGTCGTTTAATCTATCAAGCTTTTCAACCCCGGTCTCTAGCAAGTTATATCCCTACGATAGAAACAATTACCGCTCGCTATTTAGAGCGTTGGCAAAATGCAAAAACCCTGTCATGGTATCCTGAATTAAGAAACTATACTCTCGATATCGCCTGTAAATTATTTGTCGGTCTTGATCATGGTTCTGCTACTAAATTAGGAGAAGCTTTTGATACTTGGTGCGCGGGACTATTTACCCTTCCTCTTCCCCTTCCCTGGACAGCTTTCGGCAAAGCATTACGCTGTCGAGAAGAATTACTAGAAGCCATAGAAACTATCATTTTAGAAAGACAAAAAAATGATGACTTAGGCCAGGATGCTCTGGCTATCCTTTTACAAGCTAAAGACGAAAACGGTCAAAGTTTATCCCTAGCGGAATTAAAGGATCAAGTGCTATTATTACTCTTTGCTGGTCATGAAACTTTAACCTCCGCTATCGCCACTTTCTGCCTACAAATGGCACTGCATCCCGATATTTTTCAGCTTGTCTTGGAGGAAATAACTAATTTTGATCTATCCAGTCCTTTAAGCGTCGATACCCTCAAACAGATGACCTATTTAGATCGCGTTTTAAAGGAAGTTTTACGTTTTACTCCACCCGTGGGAGGAGGATTCCGTCGGGTAGTAGAAGACTGTCAATTTAACGGTTATCATTTGCCGAAAGGATGGGTAGTGCAGTATCAAATCACCAATACCCATAAAGATAATAATATTTATTCCCATCCTGAAACCTTTGATCCCGATCGCTTTTTAGCCGAGGAAAAACCCTACGGATATATCCCCTTTGGTGCGGGATTGCGCGAATGTATCGGCAAGGAATTCGCTCGTTTAGAGATGAAAATTTTAGCCGTCCGTTTAGTAGAAAAATACGATTGGCAATTACTCCCCAATCAAGATCTAACCCTCACCTCTATCCCCACTCCCCACCCCCGGGACGGTTTACAAGTCACCTTTAAACCTCGTTAACTGGCTAGGATAAAAAAACTTTAAAAACAGTTTAACGTTTTTCTCGGAGCCGTGAAATAAATTTCACGGCATTTATTGACCGAACAGAGGTTAATCGGCAGCGGGTAAAGCTTTCGATAATTCTCCATTTTGCTGATGATTTGGTCTATCAAATTCGAGAACTAAGTAACGAATTAAACGCGCTAGGGATTTTTGTAGTAAACCTTCAGCAATTTTTTGTCCCATCTGTTGGGTTTCTGGTTTAGCGATTAGTTTAGTCATCACTGGCACCATAGCCATGGCATCGAATCCTTTCGTTTCCTGTAAAATACTAAAGATGTTGCGAAGATGCTCAAAACTCTTGGCATCACCTAACAATTCTGGGGGAGTTTCTTGTACCGCTAAACCCACCTGTTGCCGGAAATTAACTGTGAGATTAAACCAAGTGCGACGGCCGAAGTTATCTAGCGCATTTACTAACTCATTAACTAATTTTTCGCGGATAAATATACCCCTGTCTGAAAGGAGAAAATCTAACGCTTGATCGGTGACTTTCTCGAAGTTAAAATCATTAGAATCTTTAGCATTACGCAAGAGATTTTCTAAACGATTCCAGCGAAAAGTACCGTCTTTAAACAATAAATCCCGCAGGGAATCTCGCAACTCCGTCGAAGGATCGGTGAGCAGACGTTTAGCAATATAAGGATAGGCTTTACTCAGTACCTTAAAATTAGGATCGATGCCAATTGCTATTCCCTCTAAAGTCACCATCGAGCGAATAATCAGGGCATAATAGGCAGGAACTCGAAAGGGAAACTCATACATCATCGCCGACATTTTATCGGTGATACTTTTAAAGTTTAATTCTGCTACACTTGCCCCTAAAGCATTACCGAAAACTTCCGAAAAAGCGGGAACAATTGGCTCTAAATTGGTGGTTGGTGATAGGAAGTCTAACTTAACGTAATCCTTGGCCAAAGACTCAAAATCCCGGTTGACTAAATGCACCACCGCTTCGATTAAACCGTAGCGTTGATAGGGTTCAATATTGCTCATCATGCCGAAATCAAGATAAGCTAATTTACCGTCGGGAGTCGCTAATAAATTACCCGGATGGGGATCCGCATGGAAAAATCCGTGTTCAAGTAATTGACGCAAAGAACACTGCACCCCCACATTAACTAAGTGGGTGGCATCAATACCCTGGGCCTGAATTTCTTTGATATTAGTTAATTTTGTGCCGTCCACCCACTCCATGGTTAAAACCCGTCGCCCGGTATATTTCCAGTAGATTTTGGGGATGTAAATTTCGGCAATATGACCGTAAAGTTGAGCGAATTTTTCGGCGTTTTGTCCTTCGTGCAGATAATTAATTTCTTCAAAAATACGAGCGGCTAATTCGTCGGTAATTGCCACTAAATCGGAGCGAAGTCTTTTAATATTACCTTTCACCCAAGTCGCCAAACTACGCATGATATACACATCTAAAGTTATACAGCGAATCAAATCGGGACGCTGTACTTTAACGGCGACTCTCTCTCCGGTTTTTAATTTACCTTTATAAACTTGTCCTAGGGAAGCGGCCGCTATGGGATTGGGGGATAATTCTGCATAAATTTCTTCGGGACAATAACCTAATTCTTCTTCGATAAAACGATAGGCAATTTCGTTAGGAAAAGAGGGAATTTGATCCTGGAGAGTGGTTAATTCTTCTAAATATAAAGGTGGTACTAAATCAGGCCGGGTAGAGAGAGCTTGACCGATTTTAATATAGGTCGGTCCCAATTTGGTCAACATTTCCCGCAATTGTACGGCCCGTCTAATTTCATTTTTTGGCGATTTTCCCCGCAGTTTATCCCACCAGATACCGATGACAAAAGATAAAACCGGCAGGGCAATTTCGATTAATCTCCCCAAAACGTCTAGAGGTCGCCGACGGTAATAGTCGTTAATAACTTGGGGATTGTAGCGCCAACTTTCGGCTACGTTGTCATCCATGGGGCCGATATCTTCCCGATGCTCTTCGGGAATATGGATCGGCTGCACTTCAACGGTAATCGCTTCTGGGGTTTGCGTCTCCGGGGAGATCATCTGTTCGGACATAGTTCGGTGACGGGGCAGGGTGATTTGTAAACTATTGTAACAAGTATCGGCTTTCTGCCCGATCTTGTTTCTGTCTCCCTAGTTCTAGGTTCAGGTTGGCCGTCAACTTTCCCAGGATGGTTATCGGTGTTTTTGACGATTTCGAGGCTGATACTGCCCTGATTATCCTGAATGTAGGTGTCAAAAAATAGGGCGGTAATTTGGCTGATTTCTAGGACTTTGTTAAATAAACTAGGGACGGCTGACCGATAACTAAATTCACCGCTAATCATCCGAGGTTAAATTGGCTAAGTTAATCATTATTGTTGCCTCTCAAAGTATTCTATGATAGCTCTCGCTATCGATTCTGCACCATCTTTAGCCAGTTTAACCTTTAATCTGGGCGGTTGGGGAGCTTGCCGTAAAAAGTCCCAATTACCTTGAAAAAATTCTTCACTGCTAATAATTTGATGATAACTATAATCTTGGATCCCAGCCAATAAAATCGCTGATTCGGCGAAACCTTCTCGCATCAGGGAAACAATCGGAACCTCTAATTTTAAAGCCTCGGCAAAGGTACTATATCCCGGTTTGGAAATAATTCGATCGCACAGGGGCATAAAATCCACAGGACGATATCTCCGATCTGGTTTATCCTGTAAGCGGACTAAATTGGGCAATTCGGGCGCGTTTTTTTCAAAAGTGATAAATTGCCAATCGGGAAAACTGGCGAGGTTATCATAGGGAATTGCTTCTAATCCTAACCCACCAAAACTCAATAAAATAGTTTTTTCTTTAGGTGAATTTAGCTTAAATTCCTGTCGTAATTGTTCTTCACTGTAGCGAGGTGTCCCCCCGGTTAAATTTGCCTCTGTAACGTGAGGAAATGCTGTCATCGCTTCTGCTAAAGGCAGTTTAAATAAGCGATCGCATTGATTATAACAACGACTAATCCAATCACTAATACTGGCAAATTCTTCACCCCAATCACGATAGATAAAATCCCAGCCGAAGTTACCAATCATCCAACAAGGAAGCCCCGCACTTTTGGCAATTAGTGCCGCTAAGGGCGGTAAATCTGCTACAACTAAACCCACGCGATTAGTTTTAATAAAATTAACTTCACTGGCAATAATTGACCTTGATTGAGCAATTATTTGTTCTAATTTTTCTTTGGTAGCTAATTTATCCATCGTTAAACTATCCGATTGGATTACCCCCACATCAAACCCCCGATGTCTTTGAATATATTCTCCGGATATATAGGAATCTAATAACCAGCGCGGGGCCGTGGTGACTAATATCGGCAAAATTTCGGGATTAAGTTCAATAATATTAGCTACCACCGAAGCACTGCGGACAGCATGGCCAAAACCATGATTAGTAACGGCAAAATAAACAACAGGACGAGACATAAATAGCAAGTAAGGTGAGAATAATAAGCGAGAAATTTTGTTTTTCAGACTGTAGATAATAATTACCCTTAATTTTAGGGAGGCAAATGAGGCAGGATATAAATACTAGCAAAAGCATAATATTCCGCTCCCGGTTGACAAGCTTCTTGCAGTAAAGATAAAACCTCCGAGTCTCCTTGTTTGGCGTAACGTAATAATGCTAACAACTTTTTAATATATTGACTACGATGGTTGATTAATTCTTTTCGTCCACGCATACCATTGAGATCGAACAAATCTTCAACAATTTGACCACGCCGATCCCGACCATAAACACTGGCCAATTTTGCCATTTCATCCCAAACAAATTCAAGATGTGTATTCGGATCGGTTACTCCATCCGTGGGGTCTATTAACAGAGGATTTCCTGTGATATCATCGAGAGGAAAATTTGTGCCTTTGTGATTGGCATCATTACATTTATCACAAGAAAGCAGTAAATTCTCCCAAGTAAAAGTCAGATCAGGATACTGGCTTTTTGGATAAAAATGTTCGATCGCTCCGTAAGTTACCACTATAATCTTACTTTCACAGTAAGCGCATTTCCCATTAAACATTTTAACTAATGCGTCTTTAACTTGCGGATGACTGTATTTATTTTGTGCTTGGTTAATTTGAGCTTTAGTTGCCTTGTTGTTTGATTTTATTGATTCTAAAGCCTCTAGCCAACGAGCGGCATTTTTAGCTAATACGGGTGGCTCTGATATTCTGGTGACAGCAATCAAGATAAACGCTCCTCTAGTAAGGCATCAATTCGGGATTCTAAACTATTAGGTTGACTGATTTCGCCAAAGGGTTTAACTTCTCCAACAAATAATGACAGTTGTTCATATTCTTGCTTTTCTGCTGCCGCCAGATTTTTCTTTTTACGATTTAGTTGGTGGTAACGCTTAATTTTATTTTCTGTATCAGTGGGATAGGTTGATTTCAGACCAAAAGCAGAACTTGTTAAAGTACGATCAACATTAGCCGCTAATTCTTTATAATGAATTTCTACAATCTCTAATTCACACGCTACCAGATCGATTCGTAGGGTTAAAGAATTTGGCCCCGCACCGGCAGCGATTAAAGGACTATGAGTAGCGACAAAGAATTGAAGCTTGGGAAAAACTTCCTGTAACCATCCAGCAATTTCCCTTTGCCAAGAAGGATGTAAATGAATATCTAACTCATCGATTAAGACGACTCCAGAAGCCTCTGTGGGGTTATCTAGATCGGGGAAGGATTGTAATAATCGCCAAATTAAATCCCCAGCTAAAGCAATCATACTCCGAAAACCATCGGATAAACTAATGGTTGGAACTTTTTGGCCGTTAACTAGAAACTGAATCAAGCCATCGGCAGTTACTTCAGCAATTTCTACATTACCGGGTAACAGTTTAGTAATTGCTTCTTCGCCGATTTTTTTCATTTGTTTGGCTTGAATATCTGTGGGATTTTTGGCTATTCGATAATCTAAATACACCATCCATCTCTCAAAAGAACTTAAAGATGTATCCTCATTAAATTGGCTGAAAAAGTTGCTAGAGCGTTTCGGAGGTTCAAGACTAGGAATGATCACTTGACTCACTCGTGTCAAACGACGGAAAGCTCCATAACCGACGGCAAACCAACCATGATTATCGGAGGCAAAAGCATTGGCTCGCAACCAACTCAAAATTTTAGTATTTTCTTCGATTAATGCTGGTTCTGTATAGGTTTGTTTGTCCTTACTGCCTCCTAACTCTAACCTTTCCTTGCCTGTAACAAAATAGGAATAAGCAAAAGTTTTTCGAGTTTTATCCGTACCAAATTTTCCCGCATCCCCATCTTCTTGATGAAGCACTGCGGTTAATTTACCCGGTGTCTTGGGATTACATATCCAACCAGTCGGACGTGGTAATAATTCTTTCGCTGCTTCTGGTCCGGCGAGCAGCAAAGCTAAAGCCTGTAAAATCGTGCTTTTTCCTACTCCATTTTCTCCCAATAAAGTGATCCAACGACAAGGTTTAGCATCCTGACGACGTTTATTATCGGGATTACTAATAAATTTAATCTCTTGATTCTGGAAGCATTTAATGTTTTCGAGTTTTATACTTTCAACCCACATGGACATTCCCCCAGAGAATAACAGCGATCGATAAAATTCTAGCTTATTTGGCCACATCTAGCCCTTTTTGGCCTTCATCTCTAAATCCAGTCAAAAACCCTCTCTTCGGAGAGAGGGTAAAGTAGGGTTTAGGAATTTTCCTCTAATCCAAAGACGCGATTAAAAGCTTTCAAGACTTTATAACCAGAATCGATCGATTCTAGGGGATCTTTCCGCAAACGGTGACGTAAACAGAGAACAATTACCCGACGGATATCATCTACCGTCACAGTTGTCCGTCCTTCTAAAGCGGCCAGAGCTTTAGCTGCGCGATTGGTAACGATATCGCCGCGCAATCCGTCCACGTCTAACTCGGAACAAACCTCGGAAATTTTCACCCGCAGATCATAATCAAGCTCCACAGAAGGCAAAAGATTCTGGGCCTCCACTAGCTTTCTTTGCAGTTCTTCCTGTTCTAAGTTATATTTCTCTAAAAACGAGAGGGGATTGCCATCAAATTCCGCACGCTGTTCCACGATTTTGACCCGTAGAGGTGGTTCTTTGACGGTGTGAATCTCGGCGTGCATTCCAAAGCGATCGAGCAGTTGTGGGCGCAATTCTCCCTCTTCTGGGTTGCCCGATCCCACCAAAACAAACCGGGCCGGGTGACGGATGGAAATTCCTTCCCGTTCCACCGTATTCCAACCACTAGCGGCCGAATCTAATAGCACATCGACGAGGTGATCGTCAAGTAAATTGACTTCATCCACATAGAGAATGCCGCGGTTAGCTTTGGCCAGCAATCCTGGTTCAAAAGCTTTTACCCCTTCTGACAGGGCCTTTTCGATGTCAATCGTGCCACAGACCCGATCCTCCGTCGCACCGAGGGGCAAATCTACCATAGTGACTTTTTTCTTGGCAATGGTCAAGGGGATGGCCTCGTCCACCCTTTGCCGCACCTCATCGCTCATTAAATCGGGATCATTGGGATCAGAATTAAAGGGATCGTTAGCAACTACGTCAATTTCTGGTAAAAGGTCGGCTAAAGCCCTAATTGTGGTCGATTTTCCCGTACCTCGATCCCCCATAATCATCACCCCGCCAATTTTGGGGTCGATGACGTTGAGCATTAGGGATAATTTCATTTCTTCCTGGCCGACAATAGCGGTGAAGGGAAAAACCACGCGGCGAGTTTTCGGAGGAGCTTGGGGAGTCACGGTCATAAGTGGATTCAAAAGTCAATAGTTGTTGCGTAAAGAATTATATCTAGTGGGGGTTCTAGCCGTCAGCTTTCAGCAAAGCTTTATCATTGTAAGTCTTTTTCCCTGCTTTTTAAGATCCAGCGCCAGAGGGGATGACGCGACCCTTCGTCCCGAATTTTCCGCACCCGTTGCTCTAAGCGCAGTTTTTCTCTGGGGGAAAGTCCTAAAATAATGTTGCGACTTTGCCAGACTAACACTGCTCCTGTAATGGCAAGACAAAAGGCTAGACCGATAGAAGGCCAGTAATTGAAAGCTAAAGCGTATCTTAGGGCTGTCCAAGTAAAATATTGCCGCATTAAGGCTATATCATCCCATAAAACCCATAAACTCGCCGAACCAATCACTAACCAACAACCCAACACGAATAACCAACGACCCCATACTGTCAGTCGATGTAATCTTTGGACTTGTTGCTGTAGTTCAAAATCGGCCATTTCAGTGAACATTGTGCATTAATCAGTGGAGGTGTGGGGTGATGGGGTGTGGGGTGTGGGGTGTGGGGTGTGGGGTGTGGGGTGATGGGGTGATGGGGTGATGGGGTGATGGGGTGTGGGGTGATGGGGAGTGGGGTGTAGGGTGTGGGGTGTGGGGTGTAGGGTGTGGGGTGTGGGGTGATGGGGTGATGGGGTGATGGGGAGAATCAATAAAGGTAGTCTATTGACAACTGCTCACTGATTACCACTGTCCACTGAAAACTCAAATCTGATAACTGATAACTGATAACTGATAACTGATAACTGAATTATCCCTTGACAATTGCCCCAAAATCTGCTAGGACTCGGGCGTGATTTCGCAGTAAACCCAACAGATTTAAACGATTGCGACGGACAGATTCTTTTTCTGCCATGACTAACACACTATTTTCGCCATCAAAAAAGTCAGCCACCAGGGGAGAAATTGCCGTTAAAGCAGTGACGAGACGCTGATAATCTCTTTGCTCTCTTGCGCTGATAGTTTCGGGAATTAGGGCAATTAAAGCGTTATAAAATGCTGATTCGGAGGATTGTTCAAATAACTCCGTATTGATGATTGCCTTGGCTTCTAGGGTAGTTGTATCTAAATCTCCTTTTTGTGCCAAACGGGTCGAGCGATTGACGGTTTCATAGATGTTGGCTAACTGACCATCCTGACGAATTTGGCATAAAAAGCGGGCGCGTTCACGGGTATCTAATAAATTTTCTAAAGCGCGAGACTTATACTCCAGATCGTTTTCCCCTAAAACTGCATTAACGAGATCGTAATCTATCCTCAAATCATCAATTAAGAGAGTTTGCAGACGTTGTAAAAAGAAATCTTTAATCAGATTTGCCGGGTTGGGTTTATCGGGATGACTGGTGACAAAATCCTCAGCTATTTGCTCAATTAATGCCAAAAGATTGATATTAAAATCGCCTGACCAGATAATACTAATTATCGCATTGGCAGCCCGACGGAGAGCGAAGGGATCTGAGGAACCAGTGGGCAGCATTCCCAGTCCAAAAATACCGACTAAAGTATCTAAGCGATCGGCAATTCCCACCACTTGACCGGTGATTGTTTCCGGGAGTATATCCCCAGCATTGCGAGGCAGATAATGTTCAAAAATGCCCCGGGCAACTACAGCAGATTCGCCACTAATTAAAGCATATTTTTCGGCCATTACTCCCTGTAATTCGGGAAATTCGTAAACCATTTGGGTAACTAAATCCGCTTTACAAAGCATGGCAGTGGACTCTATATCACTGCGACTTTGTTCATCGAGATTTAACTGTTCGACGATCATCTGGGCAATTTCCATAATCCGATCAACTTTATCGCGCATGGTTCCCAATTCTTCTTGGAAAGTGACGGTTTCCAGTTGGGGAAGGAAACTATCTAAGGGTTCATCACAATCGGCAGTATAGAAAAATCTGGCATCGGCTAACCGCGCGCGGATAACCCTTTCATTTCCCGCGGAAATAATCTCAGATTTCTGGGGATCGCCATTGGAAATAGTAATAAAATAGGGTGACAAACCCTGGGGAGTTTTCACCGGGAAATAACGCTGATGTGTCACCATCACGGTAATAATTACTTCCGGGGGTAATTCCAGAAATTCATCGTCAAATTTGCCGACAATTGCCGTGGGATATTCGACTAAGTTAGTCACTTCTGCTAATAAATCGGCGGGAATTTCTGCCACTCCCTCCAGCTTTTTGGCTAGGGTGCTAATCTGATCAGTAATTATCTGTTGACGCACTTGCGGATCCGCTTCCACAAAAATCGATCGCAAACTGGTTAAATATGCTTGGGGGTGACTAATGGCTAGGGATTGGGGGTGTAGAATGCGATGACCAAAAGTTAAGCGATCGCTGGTTAAAGTGGTAGAGCCATTAATTAATTCTAGGGGCAAAACTTCCCCATCCACTAAAGTTAATAACCAACGAATTGGCCGAGGAAATCTTAAATCTCCATCTCCCCAACGCATAAAACGTCTTCCTTCCAAACGAGTAATCCATTGGGGAATTAATTCGCTTAAAATCTCGGCTGTTGGACGACCCGGAATCGTTTTTTCAATATAGACAAATTCTCCTTTGTCCGTGGCACGAATGGAGAAAGCAGCGGTGCTAACTCCCTGTTTTCGAGCAAAACCCTCACCTGCGGGGGTAATTTGGCCATTTTTGTAGGCGGCACTAACTGGCGGTCCTTTGATCTCCTCGCTGCGAGCCTCTTGCTCCGTCGGTAATCCTGTGATTAACACGGCCAAACGGCGCGGGGTTGCGTAAACTTGAATAGCAGTCGCGTCCAGAGATTCCGTCTCTAAACTCTTGCTAACTCTTTCCTGCAATTGTGCGATCGCGCTATCGACAAAATCTGCGGGTAGTTCTTCTGTACCGACTTCCAGTAAAAAATCCATCTGATTGATTGGCCGTGTTTATCGAAAATTTGGGTTTAAAACCCCGTCGTTCTACGACGGCTTTTCTTGATCCCTAATATAGCACTTGAGAACTTCATAAAGCGCACCTCCCAGAGAAGAAACAAAATGACTAGGAGATCAAAGAGCATCTTTCCCCTCTGGTTTGGGATAGCCAGCTTGTCCATACCTGCGACCAGAAACCCCTTTTAAGGAATTAACCATTACAGAAATAGAAAGTTTCGGTGGGTATTCAATCAGTTATCAGTTATCAGATGTGAGTTTTTAAGTGTGCAGTATTAAATAGAAGTTTCCTACTGTCTTTTTACTGTTTACTGATTATAAAGTGTCTTTCGTTTCGCAGCCGACTTGCCCTTATTGACAGACCTAATTAAAATATAGTGCAGACACACTTATTTTAACCCCTATTCCGTACTGGTTAAGAGGAGGTAAAAAATAAACTCAGAAATAGCGACGGAATAGCTACAATCAAATCAACCAGTCACTCACCTGACAATGACTCAACTAACCGTTAAAAATCTCGACCATTTAGGCATGATCACTGCTATCATTGATGAGCTAGGCATTGTGGACTATATAAATCAACAACTTGGAGAAAAAGACACCACTAAAATCAATGCAGGTCTAGTCGTTTGAGAGGATTATGGCATTAGCCTTGATTATGGCGTTGTGTTTGTTAGTGTACAACCTAGGGCAACGTCCACTGAGACTAGCTCTAGAAGAGCAAGAGGAGACGGTGCCGAATCAGTTGGGAAAGCCGACTCAGCGTCCGACATTGCCTTGGATTTTTCAATGTTTGAGGGGGATTCATTGGGTTGTACTGGATAATTGTCCCCAAATTATCAATCTAACCCATGAGCGAGAGAGGCTTTTAGGCTTTTTGGGAGCTACTACTTGCTAGTATTATCTGTTGTCATGAGAGTTTTTCTTATTTTCTTTGTCCTTGTTTTTTAGTACGGAATGTGGGTTTCTAACTGCGAATCACCGTCATTTGTCGTCCCACAGGACTCATTACCGTTTCTGATTAATGGTGGCACAGATGGCTTCCAATCCAGCAATGATTTATTGATAAATATCACTGGATTTGCTGGTACTTTACCAGCTTTAGGGAGCATTCTATCCTTCTAAGTCACCTAGAAAACGGGTTTCTTCAAGAAACTATTTAGAAACCCGTTTTCTGTGTTAAAAATTGTCAGCTACCCCCGCCATTTATTAGTCACATATTTCTTAACATAAAGTTTGACAACAACTGTGTTATAACTTCACAATAACTTGATATTATTATTACAATAGTCTCAAAAACAATGATCGAATTAAGTCCCGCCGCCGCTAGAGAAATTGAACGTTGGAGTCAAAGCCGTCGCTTGACTGGTTCCTATCTGCGTTTGGCCGTAAAAAACGGTGGTTGTTCGGGACTTCACTACCATCTCGAATTAACCGATATTGCGGCAGAAAACGATCGCTTTTATCAAAGTCAGGGTATTAATATTTTAGTCGATCCTGACAGCGATCGCTACCTACAAATCTTAAAATTAGACTATTCAGAGGATTTAATGGGTGGTGGTTTCCGTTTTACCAATGCCAACACCCAAAATACCTGCGGTTGTGGTCTTTCCTTTAGTGCTTAATTAACTGCTCCAAATAGCCAAGACAACTAAAAGCGCATTAGCCAGATAAAAAGCTCCCACAATCTTGGTTTCCGTCCAACCACTTAATTCTAAATGATGATGAAAAGGAGCCATTTTTAACAATCTTTTGCCCTTGCCATCGGGTCCTTTTGTGGCTTTATAATAGATAACCTGAGCGATTACCGAAAGAGATTCCAGAAAGAACAGACCACTAATTAAAAATAATCCCCAGAGATGTCCAGTAATTAAACCCACCGCAGCTAAAGCGCCTCCCAAGGCGAGGGAACCCGTATCACCCATAAAGACTTTAGCGGGGTTGCGGTTATGAAAAATGAAGCCTAGACAAGCACCACTAAAACAAGTGCAGAAAATCGCTAAATCCGGATGACTAGGGGCGATAATAATACCTAAACCCAAAAATGCGATCGCACCTGTTCCCCCCGCTAATCCATCCACCCCATCGGTGAGATTAGTGGCGTTACTTTCAGCCACAAGGACAAATCCCGCCAAAATCCAGAAGAAAAAGCCCAAAGGAACGACTAATCGACCCCAAAGGGTGATATCGGTACTCACCTGATTGACCAACATCCAGAGACAAAAAAGCACCGCCCCCGCTATCTGTAAAATTAACTTCATCCGGGGAGATAGGCCCTTATTCGACTTATAACGCAGAATTTGCCAATCATCTAACCAACCGATACCCATGTAAGCAAAAGTCAGCAAAGCAACCGCCACCACATTAGGAGTAAATTTAGACCAGATTAAAGCGAAAATAAGGGCTACTGGCACAAAAAAGCTGCCTCCCATAGTCGGGGTTCCTGCTTTCTTTAAATGGGCCTGGGGTCCATCTTCGCGCATGATCTGACCCATTTTCAAGCGCCGCAGCATCGGGACTACTTGACAACCAAGACCACCACTGATTAACGTTGTGGCCATCAGGGGGAGTAACAGGGAATTAGTGGACTGAAAAAAAACTACTAACAGAAATAGTAATCCCGTTAGTAGAATCAGGAGATGGGTTCCAGTGGGTTTTTTAAAGATAGGGGCGGAAAAAATGTTAGCGTTCACGACTAAAGCGCCAGATAAGGGTAAAATTTGCCAAAGAAGACGGGATTAATCTTCATCTAAGACTAATTCATCCTCTTCGTCATCATAACCGATATCATCGACATCCATCAGTTCAGATAGTTCCACATCTTCTTCGAGAGTCAGATCTGGTTCGGCGATTTTATCCCGGGGAATCATGCGATTATTTTTTTCTAACCACTCGACAATGGAAGCGTCTTTTTTTAGGGGAATAACCGCGGCCGGTTCGTAGCGGGGTTCTTGACGAATAGAAGGATTAAGCATAATCACTCGACGATTAACAGCAATCATTTCGAGTTTACCATGTCTTTTAAGGCTCTGATAATCTCTTGATTGGCCGCGGGGAAAGTGTAATGATCTAGTTCCTGGATAGTGACCCAGCGGATTTCTTCACATTCGATCGCCCTTGCTTCGCCGCTGAGATAACGACAGTTATATACTTGTAGATTCACCCGAAAATGACTATAGGTATGATCGATGGTGATTAAATGACTATCAACCGCGATGTCAATGCCAATTTCTTCTAATATCTCCCGTTTAATACATTCCTGCACCGTTTCATTGCCTTCGATTTTGCCGCCGGGGAATTCCCAAAAACCGCCCAGGAGTCCCTTGGCTAGACGGCGATCGATTAAAATTAAATCTCGATCATCTCTAATTACGGCCACACCGATTTGTTTAGAAGCTAAAGAGTCTGTTTCGGGAATCATAGCGGTTATTGGCGAAAAAATAGGAAAAAATAGTTAAAAACTGACTGCGGAAAATTGAGTCAAAAGATGATATAATCGAGAATTGTACGATTAACGATTAACAATGACAGTCAGTTCCGAATCAAAGTTTATTTTAAAAGTATTGTGGTTAGATCAGAACGTAGCGATCGCTGTGGATCAGGTGGTCGGCAAAGGAACTAGCCCCCTCACCGCTTATTTTTTCTGGCCGCGCAATGATGCTTGGCAACAACTGCAAGAGGAGTTAGAAGCAAAACACTGGATTGATGAGTCCGATCGCGTTGATGTTCTCAACAAAGCCACAGAAGTAATTAATTTTTGGCAAGAGTTACGCAATCAAGGCCGACAAATCCCCATGGCCGATGCACAGTTAAAATTCCCCGAAGTTGTGTTTAGTGGTAGCAATTAATTTATAAGCTGTTCGTAATTTAAATTGCTTGTTGAGACGAGGCAAGAGGCAAGAGTCAAGGGATTGGGGAAGGTTCGGCTAATCTAAGAATAAGCGTTTTAAATGCGTCTTAGCTTAGCAGTTATCTTAATGGGGAGCGACAAAATCTCCAGTTTTAGGCAACGGAAAACAGGAAACTTTTTCAGTGATCACCGATCAGTAGCAGAACAGCAACTTCTCAATAAGTACCTAAGCAAAATTAATTACACATATCTAAACACCTCTTGCCTCTTGCCTATCTTCACTAGGAAATTAATTTTGCACGACTACTTAACAGTATTCACTGAAACCTCAAATCTGATAACTGATAACTGATAACTGAAAAAGAATCGGGTAGGTTTATATAAACCCGCCCGATTTTGCTTTAATTTAATTTGATTTGGTTGGGTTTAAACCGATACTAAACCGCCGGCGGCCTGGTATCTAGCGCGAGCTTTGCGCCATGATTGTTGCGCTTGGATAGTTTTGCGACGGTCATCCCCTTTACTGACTTCATCGAGACGAGTTTGGGCCCGTTCGTATTCGGCGCGAGCTTTTTCTTTATCGATTTTTGAGCCTAATTCCGCCCCATTAACGAGGACTTTGATCTCATTATTTTCGACTTCAGCAAAACCGCCCAAAACTGCGATATTTTCCCAGTCTTTCCCCGGTCGAATTCGCATTACGCCAATATTCAGGGCAGTTAATAAAGGAGCGTGACCGCTAAGAATACCTAATTGTCCCGTGGAACTGGGTAGGATTACTTCTTCGGCCACGTTATCCCAGACAATGCGATCGGGTGTAATAACCCGTACTGTAATGCTCATTGGTGATAATAACGATAATTTTGGCAGATTTCTGGGTTAAGTAACCGCGTTTAGCGGTTACTACTGACTTTTAACTAGCCTTTTTTGAGTTTTTCGCCTTTAGCGATCGCTTCATCGATATTGCCGACCATATAGAACGCTTGTTCGGGTAAGCTATCGAGTTCACCTTTGAGGATCATCTGGAAACCTTTGATCGTATCAGCGAGGGTAACGTATTTACCGGGGGAACCGGTGAACACTTCCGCCACGAAGAAAGGTTGCGAGAGGAAACGCTCAATTTTGCGAGCGCGGTCAACGGTGAGACGATCTTCTTCCGACAATTCGTCTAAACCGAGAATAGCGATGATGTCCTGTAACTCTTTATAGCGTTGCAGGGTAGATTGAACAGCGCGAGCGGTGCCGTAGTGTTCATCACCGACGATATCAGCTTGGAGCATGGTGCTGGTGGAACCGAGGGGATCTACCGCCGGATAGATACCTTTGGAAGCCAGACCACGGGATAGTACAGTAGTTCCATCCAAGTGAGCGAAGGTAGTAGCGGGAGCGGGATCGGTCAAGTCATCCGCCGGTACATAGACCGCTTGGATGGAAGTGATCGATCCTTCTTTGGTGGAGGTAATCCGCTCTTGCAGGTCGCCTACGTCAGTGCCGAGGGTAGGTTGGTATCCTACCGCAGAAGGCATCCGACCGAGGAGCGCCGATACTTCCGAACCAGCTTGCACGAAACGGAAGATATTATCAATAAATAAGAGTACGTCTTGCTTGTTGACATCGCGGAAATATTCGGCCATGGTCAAAGCGGAGAGACCGACGCGCATTCTCGCTCCGGGGGGTTCGTTCATCTGACCGTAAACGAGGGCGATTTTCGAGTCTTCGGGGTTATCAGCGTTGATTACCTTCGATTCGATCATCTCGTTGTAGAGGTCGTTTCCTTCGCGGGTTCTTTCACCCACACCGCCAAAAACCGAGACACCCCCGTGTTGAATGGCGATATTGTTGATTAATTCCATCATAATGACGGTTTTGCCCACACCAGCACCCCCAAAGAGGCCGATTTTGCCACCTTGACGGTAGGGGGTGAGCAGGTCAATCACCTTGATACCGGTTTCAAAAACCGTCGGTGTTACTTCAAGATCGACTAATTTGGGAGCGGGACGGTGAATAGGAGAGGTTTCGGTGACGTTAACCGGTCCTTTTTCGTCCACGGGTTCACCAAGAACGTTAAAAATCCGACCGAGGGTGCATTTACCCACGGGAACGCTAATCGCTGCGCCGGTATCGACGATATCCATACCGCGCACTAAACCATCGGTGGTACTCATGGCAACGGCCCGCACTTGGTTGTCACCGAGTAACTGTTGCACTTCACAAGTAACGGATAAATTTTGACCGGCGGAGTTGGTTCCTTTTACGGTTAAGGCATTATAAATACGGGGCAGGTTGCCACTGGGAAATTCGGCATCGATGACAGGACCGATGATCTGGACGATTTTACCAACGTTAGTTTCTGTTGTCGCTACCATTGTTTATGTCTACTCTGGGTTTTAGCTGATAACTCCCACAAGGGGAAAGTCTTAATTTTTTGTAAAATTAGCCAATACACAGCTTATCACGCTAGGGGATCAGATCAGTTATCAGTTATCAGTTACCAGTTACCAGTTACCAGTGATCAGATGTGAGTTTTCCGTGGACAGTCTAAGCAGTGATCGGTATTAAATGGCAATTTTCTGCTTACTGGTTGCTGATCACCGATAAAAAGTAAGGCAGGCTAAGGCCTGCCTTAAAACAAAGCGAGGTTGATCAACTTTGGGGATGCCGATGCAGTGGATGAAATTGGTTTTATACCATATATTGGCGATTATAGCAAGGGTTTTGCTGGTTGCATGGATTCAAATAAAAAATAATTTAAAGCTTGACCATAGAGTTGAGCCTATGTCTTGAGCCGCAAACACTATCTCCTGTCAAATTTTCAAGGGACAGCTTTACCGAGATGCACTCCCTTGTCTCAACTGTCCGGGAGAATTGTGCTGTAAGATATCCTCAGTTTCAATTGTTTAGGCTCGCAATCGTAGATGAGAATAAATTTCGGTAGCTTTTGCGGCAATCTCAGGAAATTAACGTTTAACTATATGAATTCTGGTAAAATTATCGCCATTATCACAGGAGCGATTTCGATTTTAATCGCCGTTGCCTATTTAATCCTAGTCCAGATTCTGGACTTTCGCACCGAGATGATTCCCGCTCCCCTAGAAGTTATTTTTCCAAGATGGTAAAAACCGGGGTTGAAAAATTTTCAACCCCGGAAAAAGCAATTTTTGAGGGGATTAACCCACTGGTTGTAACTGTAATTGCGAGAGAATATCGCTCTGCTCGGAGCGCTGATGACTAGAGACTGTCACCACACCGTCCGCAGTTACATCTAATAGCGCATGGTCTCCAGAATTGACTTTTCCCGATAACATCGCGACCGCTAAACTATCCTCTAAGCGTCGAGTTAAGGCACGACGTAAAGGCCGCGCACCGTAGCTAGGATCATAACCCTCATTGATGACCAAATCCTTGAAAGCGGCGGTAACTTCCACAGAAATTCCTTTTTCTGTCAATTGTTTGGCTAGATCTGCGATCAGAATATCGGCAATCTGGGTAACTTCTTCGCGAGTTAACTGTCGGAAAACAATGATTTCATCGAGACGGTTGAGAAATTCGGGACGGAAATATTGTTTTAACTCCTCTGTCACCCGATTAGAAATCTGTTGGTAACGCGATTGAGCAAAATCGTCAGCCATCTCGAATCCTAAGCTATTACCGCCTTTTTCGATGACTTTTGAGCCAATATTCGAGGTCATGATAATTAGGGTATTCTTAAAGTCCACCCGACGACCTTGGGAATCGGTCAAACGACCATCTTCTAACAGTTGCAGGAGAAGATTAAAAACATCGGGATGTGCTTTCTCGATTTCGTCAAACAAAACCACTCTATAGGGTTGACGACGCACTGCTTCCGTTAACTGACCGCCTTCATTGTAACCGATGTATCCGGGAGGCGCACCAATTAATTTAGAAACCGTGTGGGATTCCATAAATTCCGACATATCTAGGCGAATCATACTGGATTCCGAGCCAAAGAGTAACTTAGCTAAGGCTTTCGTTAATTCAGTTTTACCCACTCCCGTGGGACCGGCAAAAATAAACGAGGCAATCGGACGGTTAGGATTCTTTAAATTGACTCGCGCTCGACGAATAGCACGAGAAACGGCATTTACTGCCTCCTGTTGACCAATAATCCGCTCGTGCAGTTGATATTCCAGATTTAAGAGCGATTCCGACTCAGTTTCAGTTAATTGGGTAACGGGAATACCAGTCCAAGCGGCGACAATTTGGGCGATTTCCTCCGCATCCACCACCGGAATTAAAGATTCGGGGTTAATTAGGGGTGATTCTTCGCTAACCTCCGCAGGACTTTTACTTTGTAGGGAATAGCGTAGATGGGTGCGGGATCCCGCTTCATCGAGAAGATCGATCGCTTTGTCCGGTAAAAAGCGATCATTGATATAGCGAGAGGATAGATGAACAGCAGCTTCGATCGCTTTTTGATCGTATTTTACCTGATGGAAATCCTCGTAGGTGGCTTTTAAACCGCGTAAAATCTCGATCGCTTGCTCTTTAGTCGGTTCTCCCACCATAACTGGCTGAAAACGTCTTTCTAGAGCCGCATCTCGCTCAATATGCCGTTTATACTCATCGAGAGTGGTGGCTCCTAAACACTGTAACTCGCCGCGAGCTAAAGCAGGTTTAAGCAAGTTAGAAGCATCCATAGCTCCTCCCATGCTACCAGCACCCACAAGAGTGTGAATTTCATCGATAAACAGGATAATATTGCCCGATTTGCGAACTTCCTCCACAATTCCCTTTAAACGTTCCTCAAAATCGCCGCGAAAACGGGTTCCCGCCAGTAAAGACCCCATATCGAGGGCAATTACCTGTTTATCCTGCAAAAGTTCGGGAATATCGCCATTATGGATGCGTTGTGCTAACCCTTCAGCGATCGCTGTTTTCCCCACCCCCGGCTCACCCAGTAAAATCGGGTTACTTTTGGTACGACGGCCTAAAATTTGGACAACTCGCTCGATTTCTGGCTCTCTACCGATTACAGGGTCAATTTTGCCATTTTTGACCTCTTGGTTTAAATTGCGACCATATTGGGCTAAAATACCGTCTTGGGGAGTATTTTTCTGGTCTTCATAGTCACTCTTGGCCGTGAAGCGACCACTAGCGACTTTTTCCCCAGCATTTTTAATTAAAAGGCCGCGAAGTTTGATCAAATCAACACCCTGCATAATTAAAATTTTAGCGGCTAGGGATTCGGGATCGCTGGTGATAGCGAGTAATAGATGTTCAGGTGCGATCGCCTGTTCCCCTAATTGTCGAGCTTCCTGAAATGCTTGCTCGAACATCTTTTTCGCTTTTGGGGTAAAAGGGATATTAACGGGACTGTAACCGGTGCCGCGGCCGGTCATTCCTTCAATCAGGCGGCGACTTTCGTGCAGGGTGACTTTTAAATCCTTGAGAATTAAGGCTGCGGTGGCGGTGGCTTCTCCTATCAATCCTAACAGTAAATGCTCCGTACCGACGACACTGTGACCGGTACGACGGGCTTCTTCTTGGGCGAACATCACCGCTTTGATAGCTTTCTGGTTAAAGTATTCAAACATGATCGACGGCTTCCTGGCTACTGGGCTTTACTTGTTACTGTAACGTTTTCTTTACATTAGCCGGAAGGGGGATATCCGTATCAGTAGGGTGGGTTAGTCAGTGGTGAGCTTGGGCGATGCTTAAAATCCTTAACAAAAATTAAGGCTACTGGCAGTTATAACCTAACCCCTGTGCAACTGTCGCTCTACAAAACTAATGCAGAAATGATAATTATTGATGTACCATATAAGGCGCGATAACTGAGGACGTAAGGATTGAAAAGGCTGCCAGCCAAGTTTTTTCGAGCCGAAGGTGGGTCGGAGCCAGTCAAAGATTGGTGGAAAACTCTCAGCCGTGAAGATTGCCGGATTATTGGCAGCGATATCAAGGACGTAGAGTTTAGCTTTCCCATCGGCTGCCCCTGTGCCGTTCACTTTCCGGTTATCAAGACTTATGGGAGGTGCGGAGTAGGGGCAATTCATGAATTGCCCCTACGGGCAGACGCATCACGCGGGTCATCTTTTACATCAGCCGAGGGGAGATGATTCTGCCGCACGGCAACATCGGCGAAGTCCCAAAAACCCCAAAACGGGAAATCTAGTAGGGGCGAACGGCCGTTCGCCCCTACTAGCGCAAGAAGGAACAGGAAAAATATGACCGCTAACCCCCATACTGGCTCCGATTTCGATGCTTTTCTCAAAGAAGAAGGTCTTGAGGAGGACTGTAGTGCGGTGGCACTCAAACGGTTACGGTTGCGGCAGTTGGCTGAGGAGATGAAACGGATCTCTCTGACGAAAACGGAGATGGCGGCGCGGATGCAGACCAGTCGAGCGCAACTTGACCGCCTCCTCGACCCGGAAAAGACGGGCGTTTCTCTCGATACTATCCAACGGGCGGCTTCTGTGGTGGGCCGCCAATTGCGAATCGAGTTGCTCTGAGGGAAGTCAGAAAGTTCGGAGTGCCGCAGATGAAATTACCCAACGGGGAACTGGCAGAAATCTCGATGGAAAAACTGATTGGCTATTGCTTAAATCCAGAACATTCCAGAGGAAAAAATAAAGCCAGAGTCTTTCGCTCTCGTCTGGGAATAACTGCCGAGAACGCTGAGGTTTTGCGATCGCTCATCTCACAGGCTGCCCTGGAGGGGGAAGTTGTGCAACAAGCTGTCACGGAATTCGGCCAGCAGTTTAAAGTGGATTGGACGATACCAGAACGGGAAGAAACACAACTGCGAACTATCTGGGAAATCGGCTTAATTAATCCCAACCCTCGTCTAATTTCTGCCTTTATCAAGTGAAGTACCATGAAAGACATCAAACTCTTAGATACGGTTGCCATCCTCAACTCCGTCCCTCGGGAGCGATTGACTTTAGTTGAGCCAGATTATGAGGCTGTCCCCAGCTTGCCAAGCGGACAGGTGGGAACGGTGGTTGAGGTATATGAAAAAGGTTCGCGCTATCAATATTTAGTGGAATTTTCTGACAGTCAGGGGCGGGAATATGCGATGGCTATTCTGCCAGGCGATGAGCTTCTGGTCTTGCATTATGAACTGGAGGTGGCGTGAATTCTGCTTAAGGGAAAACACTTATGGCTCAAGTAAAAGTTTTCTATGAACTGGAAATCGCACTTAACAATTATGTTCTAGCATATATTTTTTTAGTACGGCATTAATTAAAGTCTGATATTTTTTGGGAAATTGCTGTTTATACCAAGCAACAACTGAGGGTTCAAGCTGCAGAGTTACAGGAACTTTTAGAGGAGAATTAACAGTAGCTTCTTGCCAAAATTCGGCATCAGTAGCAGGTACATCTGAATAATCTATATCAGAATCTTTCATCTGACCAAGGATATTTAATTGTTCCTCTCTCGACATACTCATAATAAATTCCCCTTTCCTCTGCATTAGCGCGTCTTGTAGATATAAGCCGTATTTTCTGTTCTCGTAGAGTGTACACTGCAACTAGGACAAATTCTCCTAAAAGTCCCAAAGCGATTAATCTTTCTTCGCCGTAGTCTCTGCGATTATCAGGTTTTGATATCCAGACTCCTGAAAAGATTTCCTTGGCAAAATTAAAGTCGATCCCGTGTTTTTCAATATTGATGTTGTTCTTTTGGTCATCCCACTCGAACTCCATCTTTTGACTCTAACTCCATAAACTAAGAAATTATACTGCGATCGCAAGCGATGTATAATACACCCTCCCAACTACCAAGATAACCTCTAAGTCTAGAAATCATGCCTACCGGGGAGATGCAAGACTTAACAACAGTTAATAAATAATTACCTAACAATGTTAGCGAAATTTTGAACCCTATTACCGAATCTGACACACCGCGCCACAATCCCTCACGGAAGGCGATAGGTCGCTTGAGAAGCAGTAAAACAGGGGAAAATACCTGAAACTCTTTCCCCTGTGAATCCCTAAGCGAGGGAGAAGAATATAAAGATTTATTAAATTGTAGCTTTTGCTACAGTTGTGGGGGGGGAGTGTGTATGCTTCTGCTATCTCCCTTTGGTGTTGGGTTGGGGTGTTGCTTGACCTGGCTGTGAGGGAGGCGATCAGAAGTAAATAATTTAGTGGGGTATTAACAAATGAAGATATTTTTTTCAGATCCTAAGAAAATAGGTTTAGTAGCTTTTTCAATTGCATATGCAACAACTTTAATGTATGGAGAAGCAGTATTTGGAGCGGCCGCTACCCCAGCAACTATTGGTGCGGCTTCATTGTCATTTGGTGCAGCTGCAACTATTGCTGGGGCAGGGGCTACAATAGCTGTTAAAAAAGAAGGTTGGTTTGCAACCGCTGTCGGTGGTGTAGTTGCTCTTGGGGGAGTTGCTGTTGGTTTAGCCGATCCTCCATCCGGTATTTTTTATTCTGGGACTTTTACTTATCATTACGACAGTAATGTTATGGAAATTTTAAACTCTGGGTGGCTAGGCTCGTGGGGAGCAGATCCAACTTTGCTTGCGCCGCCCGTGAATCCAGACCTCTGGGATGGACCAAATGGAGAGCCAACTATCATAACACTACAACAGCCGAATTCTAACCTTTCAGCAAGTATTGTAGATGATATACCAAATGGATTAAGGACTATTTCATTCGATTGGGGTTCTACTGGTCATCCAGAAGATTCACCAGATCCTTTTAACTTTTTTGCCACTACTTTTGAATTCAAAAAAACAGCGAAAATTACATACTTAGGTGACTTTACCGCTCCTCCTCCTACAGCAAATTTTTTTCTTTCTAACGATACTTTTAAATGTAGTATACCTACCTTACCACCGCCCGACGATACAATAATTAAGGAGTGTGGCAGACCAGTAACCTCGTATTTCCTCGTAACGGCAGTCCCCGATCCCTCCTCCATACTAGGTCTCCTCGCCCTCGGCACACTAGGCGCAGCTTCTACCCTCAAGCGCAAACTAAAACCCTCCCAATCCATCAAAAAAGAAACCACAAAAGTAGGCTAAATTGCCCACTAAAAATATGACAAATGCCCCCTTGATTCAGTCAGTTGAAGGGGTATTTTTTACATAACTCTCTCAATTTCCATAATTTCAAGGAGGATGGTTTATCCTTTCATCCGATATCTGCTACAATAGAGATACAGGAAATAAAATTTTTATCAGTAGGGTGGAAGTGGCGGTAAAACTCGTAGGTTGGGTTGACGCAAGGAAACCCAACAACTTCCCGGAATATTTTCACAATCTTGGTTGGGTTTCGCCTTTTGAGCCGATTGGTAATACCTGCTCAATAATAATAGCTCAATCCAACCCACGGCTAGAGCGTCTGAGGGAATGCTAGATTTGACCATGACAGTAACTCAGCAGACAAACTACCATCAGGATTTTGGCATGAAAATTCATGGCTTGAGCGGACTAAAACTTTAATCTTTTCTCAATCTTTCTAACAGTTCAGAGCGGGATAAATTCACTAAAGAAAGAAGTAACCCGGTGCGTTCTGAGATGGGAAGTTGGGCAATCTGTTCAACTAGACCAGACAATTCCGAATCTAGGGTTCCAAACCGCCCTTCCAGAAGACTAGCTATCAGCGAGAGTTGTCCCTCTAAAGTGCCTTCCTGTTTTCCTTCTATTTTCCAATCTTCTCGCTGTTTTAGATAGGCTGGTGATAGGTTCATGATGTCCTCCTGTTCCTCGCTACTTAAATTATCTCTCAATTCCAAATTCTTACGCCAGTTGGCTAGAATTTCTAACAAATTTTCTTTAAAAGAGTTATCTTCTGGCAATTGAACTAACTCTTCTACGGCTCTTTTTTGTGTTTCTCCTTTTCCTAAAACCCTCAACCATAAAGTGTCTTCACTCACTGGTAACTGGTGGATGGCAACGATTGCCACTTTGAGGAAGTCAGCTAAAAAGTAAACCCCTTTTAACCAATTCCTCTCATCGCTGTCAGCCCTGAATCCTTGAATCATTCTAGCTGAAAAGGTGGGGGTGAGAATCCATAAAACTGGCAATTCTGCGACCGTCAGAGTTTTGTTTGCCCGTTTCGCCTTTCTTAACAGGTCATTATGAACAGTATATAACTTTGATATACAACTGCGAATCTCTATTTCTGAGGGCGGGTTACGGAAAGGTTCAAACAAACAGGAAGTCGCCGCCATTTTTCCGAGTAAACCTAAAGGGAGTTCGGTCCTTGATGGTGAACTGGCCGGTTCAAACCAGACATCTATTTCTTGAACCTCACTTTTCACTTTCTTACTCTTTTTTATGGTTCCTAGAGGCGCTAACAGTTCCTCTAAATATTCCTTGGCAAATTGGTCGTGAATTTGGCGGGTCATTCTCGGAGATGACTGAGAATATAAAGGGGGATAAACTATCCTATTATATCATTAATTAAAAAGGAATCCAATCGACAACATTGATCCATGACTAGGAATCAAATTGACTAAGAGAGGAACGTCTTTTAAAAGGAATTAGTTTTTTGATTAATTCAGGTGTAATTAAGCCTTGCGGATAAAAAATTGTTCCCAAAACGATTAAAATTCCAAAAATAATCAAACGACCATCGCGCAAGAAATTCCCTAACCAAATTGGTAAACCATTCACGCCGCCGAGGGCGCGTAAAACTTCGGGCAAAGCAGTTAAAACAATGCCTCCCACCACGGGCCCGACAAAAGTTCTGGAACCACCAATTAAAACGAAAGCCAGGAAAATAATACTGGCATCAAAAGTTCCTTGACGGGAATTCCAAGTATTGAGAAAATGGGCGCTTACCGCTCCCACAACTGCCGCTAAAACTGCCCCGAAAGTGAAGGATAAAACCTTGTGATAGGTGGGATTAATTCCCATAGACGCAGCTGCCAATTCATCGGCACGAATGGCATTAAATGCCCGACCAATTTTGATGTTTTCTAACCGATAGAGAAACAGCATAGTTAGGAATAAGAGGGGCAAGGCCAGCCAAAGGTAGGCTAATTGAGTAGTGAAGGGTTGGGGAATGGCGAAAATACCAACCGCACCGCCAGTTATCTCGAGATTAAGGGCAATAATTCTCAAAATTTCTACCCAGGCGATCGTGGCAATGGCTAAATAAATACCTCGCAAACGGAGAACAGGAATACCTAAAACTATGGCTAATATTCCCGCAATAATGCCAGCAATTAACATTTCTAAAAAGACCAAAGCCAGGGGATAATTGCTGCCGGTATTAGTAAAAACTTGCGTGGAAAGAATGGCGGCCACATAACCGCCTAAAGCGTAAAAACCGGGGGTTGCTAAGGATAATTGACCGGCCATTAAGGGCAGATAAATTGAAATGCCTAATATGGACCCAAAGATCATTGAAACAATTAAAAAACCATAGGTGTTAAAAAAATCAGCCATATTTTCAGTGAGCGGTTATTGGGTGCTTAAGTTAGGGGAGTCAATTAGCTAATTTTATCACCGTTCTCTCCCACCTCATTCTCTGGTAATTCTCGAAATTATCATAATTTTTTACTTGGCACTTTTCCTATATGGTAGCGTTCGCCACCTTAAAAGCAGACGGGATGATCGATGATGGGAAAAAGTATCTTCTTTAACTTTGTCCTGGAAAAAATTCGGGGGAATTTATAAAACAGCAGCATTGGTTCCTCGGACTCCTACGGTTGAATTTCCCGATAAAATCACAGTAGCGGATGAAAAAGTCCTAGAAGCTGAGTATATCATCAATTTTACCCCAGAAGCGATCCATCAGGTGCAGGCGATCGGTGAGGAACCAGTAATGTGGTTTTAAACCTTTTCAATTCGATCCTCTCACTAATTAAGTAGCTGGTTATAATTAAATTAAAAATGGATTTTAGGTTCGATCCCCCCTGCCCCCTTGATAAGGGGGGTGCCGATCCCCCCTTAGTCCCCCCTTTAATCCCCCTTGATAAGGGGGGCATCTGACAACTTTTAACGCCTACCTACTTAGGTTAGAGAAATGATAGATAAATGAGAGGATCATGAGATAAATATGAAAGTTTTCTGGGTAAAAATTAGTTAAGATAAGGGGAAATTAAAGGATAAACAACTATAGATGTTTACTTCACTCGAACTTTTAACCACTTCCTTTGTTGCTGTGGGATTAGCCGCCGATGCCGTGGCCGTTTCTCTGACCAGTGGCCTGATGATTCGTCATATTCATGTTAATAAGGCTTTGAAAATTGCTTTGTTTTTTGGCGGATTTCAAGCAATTATGCCGATGATTGGTTGGGGTATTGGTCTAACTTGTCGCGATTTTCTTGCTTCTTTTGACCACTGGATCGCTTTTATTATTTTAGGAGCGATCGGCAGTAAAATGATCTACGAAGCTGTTCAAAATGATGACGAGGAAAAAAAATTTAATCCTCTAGATTCCTATACTTTAATCGGATTAGCGATCGCTACTAGCATCGATGCTTTAGTAGTTGGTTTGGGTTTATCGATGATTAAAACTCCCTTACTTTTAGCTTGCACTGTCATCGGTTCTATTACCTTTGCTTTATGTTTTATAGCTGTTTTTATCGGGCATAAATTCGGTAATTTATTTAGTCAAAAGGTGGAAATTCTCGGCGGTTTAGTTTTAATATTAATCGGCAGTAAAATCCTCATTGAACATTTAATTGCCTAGATTATCTCCATTTTTCACTATCGGCCTCCTTTTCCTGACTGTTTCAAGAAGGAAGTAGCTAATTCGGGATAACCAGCCTCAATTAAAGCCTGATCTCTGATGCGGCAGGAATCGCATAAACCGCAGGGTTCAACTTCTCCTTGATAACAAGACCAAGTATCAGCAATGGGAACCCCTAAACTAACGGCACGACGGACGATATCTACCTTACTATCCATCACCAAAGGGGCAATTAATTGGGGTGCTTTCCCTTCTAAACCCGCTTTCGATGATAAATTAGCTAAAGTTTGAAAGGCATCTAAATACTCGGGACGACAATCGGGATAACCAGAATAATCCACCGCATTAATTCCTAAATATATCGCCTCCGCTTCCCTTGCTTCCGCTAAAGAAAGAGCGATCGAAATAAAAACTGTATTTCTCCCCGGCACATAGGTAATCGGGATAATATCTGGGTTAATTCCCTCTTGGGGAATAGCTATAGATTGATCCGTTAAAGCGGAACCTCCCCACAAAGATAGATTGACTTCGATCAGATGATGTTCTTTAATATTGAGGAAATTAGCAATTTTTTTCGCCGCCGCTAATTCCCGCTCGTGTCTTTGTCCATAACGAAAGGAAAGGGCGATTAATTGATAACCAGCCGCTAGAGCGATCGCTGCTGTCGTCGCTGAATCTAATCCCCCGGAAAGTAAAATAATCGCCTTTTTTGTCATTACCCTAATGTCACCTGTGCTTGTTGATAATTAGCTACTAAGATAAATTGTTTGAGCCACCGCGAACCTAACAAAATCTCCTTAATTGCCTCCCCTGCAAAAACGGGAATTTCGTATTCCTGACCATCAATTCTTACTCTGCCTAAATATATATCAAAAAATGCTTCTCCTTGAGCGGTTATCAATTTATTTTGTCGCAAAAAACGCCAATCAAGACTGTCAGCATCTTGACTATTTATGGCTAAAAACTCGGTAAAACCCGTATCCAGCATAACTTCTGCGGGTAGAATCAATCCATCATCGCCAACTAAATCGATATCAAAATAAATTTGTCCTTTGGTTCCAAATCTCCCTTCAATCATATTCTGCCACTAACTCCAGTTTCATTAATGCCAAAAATATGATGGATTTTGTCGGGATATTTTGCCCTTGCTTTTTTACTGGCCACTTCTTGATCGGGATCGATAAAATAATCGCCGCTATCGGGTTCGATCGCAATGTACCAACCATAATAATATTTCATTAACCGGGGCTGTAAACTCTGAAAAATCGGCCAACAACGATGATAAAATTCTAATTGTCGGGCGCGATGTTTGGCCTTTTCTTCCTCTGTAGATTGCATCTCTGGAAAAACTCGACCACGACGCACTACTCGTTCAGAATTGTTGTTAGACATAGTATTTAACCTCTTGTTAGTAAATTAGGGATTGGGAATTATGAATTATGAATTATGAATTATGAATTGGGGAGATGGGGAAGTGGGGAGACCACTTCGTGCGCGTTGCGGGGGGAGATGGGGAGATGGGGAAGTGGGGAAGCGGGGAGATGGGGAGATGGGGAAGTGGGGAGATGGGGAAGTGGGGAGATGGGGAAGTGGGGAGAATAAATAAAAAGTAGTCTCCTGACTCCTGACTCCTGACTCCTGATAACTGACTCCTGATAACTGACTCCTGATAACTGACTCCTGATAACTGATAACTGATAACTGATAACTGATAACTGATAACTGACTAGCGGACTCCTAAAAACTTATGGGTTTGGAGACTGAGACGCCATTGGGGATGCCGGAGAACATAATTAAAGACTAACTCTTTGCTTTCCACTGTATTCCATTCGGGTTGTAGATATTTAATCACCCCTTCCGATAACTTACTTTCCTGCATAGCTGCCCAGTCTAAATCCTCTGGATTAGCCACGACAATTTTTAACTCATTTACCCGTGTATAAATACTAGGATCGGGCATTTTATAAGTTTTAGGAGAAAAAGTCACCCAATCGAAAACCCCAGTAAAAGGATGAGCGCCAGAAGTTTCTAAATGTACCCGTAAACCCTGATTTTTTAATTCCTTGGTCAAAGGATCAAGATTATGCATTAAAGGTTCACCCCCGGTAATCACCACCATAGCGGGGTTAGCCCCTTTTGCCATCTCTACCAATTCCCGCAGGGATTGTTGGGGATAACGGTGAGCATTCCAAGACTCTTTTTGGTCGCACCAAGGACAATAGACATCGCAACCTCCCAAACGGAGGAAAAAAGCATTGCTTCCCGTCCAAAAGCCTTCGCCCTGGACAGAATGGAAAGTTTCGACAACAGGATAGGTACAATGGTTTATGCTAACCGTTTTCATAGAATCAGTATTATAGAAAATATGGACATTCCCCTGAACTTTGCCAAATACACCCAATGGTCCGGTATTGCCACGCTGGTTTTTTTGGTACTCACGATTATCGCTTTTCTCGTCGGTTGGGGAATCCGCTTTCGTCTCGTCGGTGTCACTAGCTTTATGGCCGTGTTGACGGTGGGGATTTTCGGTCTTGGGTTAGGATTATTTACCCGTACCGAAATTCCTGGAGCGGTGAGATTCTCCCTTGTCTATGATAACGGAGCTAATCAAGCTGTTATCTCCCTGCCCAATACTGTTACTCCCGAGCAGGTGGAAGCAACCCTAAAACAAGCCGCTAGTGACTTGTTTTCCTCCGGTCGCGCCGGTGCTGGCGGTAATAATCAATTTATCATTAGCGCTCGCACTCTGGTTCACCCTCAGCCCGGTTTATCTGCTCCTTTGTACCTGGGACAGATTAAAAAATCCTTCTCCGCCCCGGGGGATAATACTCCTGAACTACAGCTTTTTCCCGAAAGTTTCGCTAAAATTAGCCAATAATCCTTGAGGTTGTCAAAAAATGTCCAATGCTGTCGCTGTTTTGCCCCTGTTAATCGCCCCCGCACAAGTGATTCGGGGTGACAATGCCCTAGAAGAATCCACCGGCAAGTTAGCGGATTTGGGCAAACGTCCCCTCGTGGTGGGCGGCGATCGCAATTTAGCTTTTTTGTCATCTCCCCTGAAAAATCTCACTCCTAGTTATCACAGTTACGCCCCCGATTGTTCGGAAAATTCCTTAGCATATTTAAAGGCATCTGTCAAGAGTCATGAGGCAGATTTTATCATCGGTGTGGGTGGCGGCAAGGCCCTCGATACGGCCAAATTACTCGCCCATCAGTGCCATTTGCCGATCGCCACGATTCCCACCTCCGCCGCTACCTGTGCCGCTTGGACAGCCCTATCTAACGTCTATTCTGACGCGGGGGCGTTTCTTTACGATCTGTCCCTAGCCCGTTGTCCGGATTTATTAATTCTCGATTACGGTATTATCCAAACTGCCCCGAAAAGAACCTTAATCGCCGGTATTGGCGATGCGATCGCTAAATGGTACGAAGCTTCTGTCAGTAGCGGTCACTCCACAGAAACCCTGATCATTGCCGCTGTCCAACAGGCCCGGGTTTTGCGGGATATTCTTTTCCAAAAATCCCCGGCAGCCCTGGAAAATATCGGCGGGGAGGACTGGAAACAGGTGGTAGATGCCACCGTTTTATTAGCCGGAGTAATTGGTGGTTTAGGGGGTGCTAATTGTCGTACCGTGGCCGCCCATGCAATTCATAATGGTTTAACCCATATTCCCGCTTGCCATCATGCCCTGCACGGGGAAAAAGTCGCCTACGGCATTCTCGCCCAATTGCGTCTAGAGGAAATAGTTTTGGGCAATCAATTGGCAGTATCGGCCCGGGGGCAACTAATCCAGTTTTATGAACAAATTGGTTTACCTAAATCCCTAGAGGATTTAGGATTAAGAGATGTTTCCCTTGCCCAATTGCGCCACGCGGCCGCAATTGCCTGTCAGCCTAATTCGGACATTCATCGTTTACCTTTTACGGTTTCCCCCGAACAAGTTATGGCGGCCATGGTTTCTACTACCACTGCCGATACGATCGGGCAGAAAGTTAAAGCTAATTAACGGGAATATTTTCGGGACTTATGGCTTTATCTGCTGCGGGTGAGTAGTGATTTTATTGTAGTGGTGATAGCTCAAACCTTTGCTTTGTTGGTCATTGTAGTCATGAATAAAGTACCCCCCTCAATTACAGGTTGGGTTGACGTAAGGAAACCTAACCTGGAGTGACCCTTCGGGGTGTTGGGTTTCGCTTAGACAATCGAATTGATACGTTTTCGACCCAGCATTGTTTCGCTCAACCCAAACTACGAGGACACGGCACTGCGAGGCGATGTGATTGTGTTAAAATCCAGAATCATGAAACTCAAACAAGTGATTAAAGTGTTAGAAGCGGATGGCTGGTATCTTGCTAGAACACGAGGAAGTCATAGGCAGTATAAACATCCCTCAAAATCTGGTACGGTAACGGTATCGGGGAAATCCAGCGTTGATGTTCCTTTCCTATTGGGACTCTTAAAAATATATGGCGACAAGCTCAAATTGAGGAGGACAAAATATAATGCGATATGCAGTCGTTATTGAAAAAGGAGAAAATAGCTATGGTGCTTATGTTCCCGATCTTCCCGGTTGTGTTGCGGTTGCAGAAACATTAGAAGAAGTTAAACAATTAATTGCTGAGGCAATAATTTTTCATTTGGAAGGCTTAAAAGAAGATGGATTAACTGTTCCTGAATCAGTGTCGATCTGTGAGTATGTAGATGTAGCTTAGGGGGTTCCAAGGTGTAAATAAGATTAGACTCATAGCAGCAATTCATTACAATCGACAAAAAGTTTATATTCGAGAAGTTTTAACTCATCCTGAATACAACAAAAACAAATGGAAGGAGTAAAAAAATGCCGACGATAGATCTAGAGAAAACACGGCAAGCCTGGACAAACTTAAAGCCAATACTCTTTATCCCTCGCAGCGAATCAGAATATGAACAATTAGTAATTATGTTAGATAATTTGATAGATGAAATAGGAGAAAATGAAAATCATCCTCTTGCTTTTTTAATGGAAATGTTGGGAATATTAATAGAAAATTATGAACAGGAAAATGTTCCTGAATTATAAATTAAAACAGTCCGTCCACAATCAAATCCATGAAGGGTAGGGGTGGTGCATTCCCAAATATTGGTTAACCTTGAAATTGTCATGTTTTCAGGGAATGCACCCTAGGCAGGGATGCGCACCGCAAAGCGGAACTCTTCGAGATCGCCCTAAATCCTGATCCGGCAAAAGACTTAATTGATTAGTTCGTTCTAGTCGGGTGTTGGGTAAAATCGGTAGCGATAGGCTTTCTCCATGGCTCAGGTTCTAGCATATATCGTGTAAATGCGCTAATATTCAAACTAAAGCCGTCCTCAAAAGACGGGGTTTGGAACTCAATTTTTCGATGACGACAATAATCGACGAGTTAAGGCAACAATGGCAAGATCGCCTCTCTCAAACAGAGGATTCCTTAACCGATCGCCAACGGGATACCATTATCAATTGGTTACTCGGTGAAGATAGCCAACGTTGGGAAAATTTAGACCAGAGAGATTTAGAAATCGCTAAACGGGGATTAGTCTATCTTTGGCAAATTCTGCGGCAACGCTATCTCAAGGTTAGTCCCACCCGCGCCTATCGTAACCTGATCGATCGTCTCGGTGCTTGTGTCACTCTCCGGCAAAAAATTCGCACTTGGGTTTCCTTAAGTCGCGATCGTCGGCAAGCGGTGGCCGATGTCTTGCAAGAAATTATTCAAGAGATGTTAAATAGCGATCGCTATCTGCAATCCCAGTTAGCATGGATCGCTCGTTGTACCAATGATCAAGCTACTCGCGATCGGCTTCTGTTAGCCACCCTAGAGGAATACGCTCTGCGTCCGATCCGCAATCAACCCCTGTTAGCCTATCGTTTTGTTAATTATCTCCGTCGTCAATCGAGAAGCGGTATCACTAATGTGCCTCGGCAAGAAATGATCAGGATTCTCTCCGATGAAATTAGTGGCGATGAGGGGGAAACTAGCTTAAGTTTACTGGATCAAAATGCGATCGCTACCTACGAAGATCAACGCACTTCCCAAGAAGCGCAAATTCAACGGGCAAAAGTTCAAGAGAGTTTTGCCAAGTATCTAGAGGAAAATGTTAGTCCGGAGGCGGTGACTTGGTTTAACCTCTATCTAGGGGGCGAAAGCCAAGATGCGATCGCCAAAGCGATGAATATTCCCATTCAACGGATCTATCGTCTCCGGGAAAAAGTTGGCTATCATGCGATTAAGGTTTTTGCCCTCAAGGAAGGGACAGAATTAATCGCTGAATGGTTAGAAATCAGCCCGAAAGAGCATAATTTTGGCTTAACTCTCAGTCAATGGCAAAGTTACTATGCTGGCCTTTCTCCCACGGGTAAAAGCGTTATCGAGGGCTTAAAAGCGGGTAAAACCCTTGAGGAAATCGCTGGCGAATTAAACTGTCAACGCACGCAAGTGGTCAAAGAATGGACGCAACTTTATCTAAGCGCCCAAAGTCTCAGGACAAAAACCTAATCAGTTATCAGTTATCAGTTATCAGTTATCAGTTATCAGATTTGAGTTTTAAGTTCACTGATTACTGTTTACCGATCACTGAAAAAAACCTCCCCACACCCCACACCCCACACCCCACACCCCACACCCCACAACCCATCCCCTTTTTGATTTTTGACTTCAAGAAATATGTGGATTATTAGCAAAAAAGTCGGGGTATTCACCCATTATTTAACCCCTACGGGGACATTTACCCCCAGCATTGATAAAGCCAGTAAATTTTCTGCTCGGGAAATGGCGGATATTATGGCTAAAAAATACGGCGGAATAGTCGAGGCAATGAAATAATTATGACCATTGGTATTTGGATTTTAGGGGATCAATTATGGACAGGACAAGCGGCCTTAGCTAATCGTCAAGCCTATTCACAGGAAACGCCAGTTATTTTAATTGAATCCCACAATCATATTCGACAAAGACCCTATCATCAGCAAAAATTAGTTTTAATCTGGTCGGCGATGCGTCATTTTGCCGAAGAATTAAAAACTTTAGGATGGTCTGTCACTTACGAAGTTGCTGAAGATTTTGAGCCGATTTTATCTGCTTGGATTAAACGATTAGGCATTAAAGAATTACAGATCATGATGCCTAATGATTTGCCCTTTCTTAGATTAATTAAAAATCTCAATTTAGACTGTGCTATAACCCTAATTGATAATAATCACTTTCTCTGGACAAGGACAGATTTTAATAATTGGGCTAAATCTCGTAAAAGACTATTACTAGAGGATTTCTATCGAGAAAGTCGCAAAAAATGGCAGATTTTAATGGAGAATAATCAACCCATAGGAGGACAATGGAACTTTGATAAACAAAACCGCAAACCGCCCAAGGATGGATTAAAAACTGCTGCTCCTCTTTGGTTTGAACCCGATGAAATTACCCTTCAGGTTATCGCTGATGTGGAAGCTTTAGATATTCCTAAATATGGAAAAATCAAACCTTTTCGCTGGGCAGTAACCCGCAGACAAGCTTTACAAGTCTTGGAGCATTTTATTACTAATTGTCTGCCCAACTTTGGACCATACCAAGATGCGATGGTAACGGGAGAAGAAACCCTCTGGCATTCCCTATTATCTCCCTATCTGAATCTAGGATTACTAACGCCGTTGGAAGTTATTCAATCGGCAGCAATTGCCTATAAAAAAGATAATTTAGCCCTAAATAGCATCGAAGGATTTATCCGTCAGGTGTTAGGATGGCGGGAATATATGCAGGGAATTTATCATTATCTGGGAGAAGATTACGCTAATCTCAATTGGTTTGAGCATCAACAACCCTTACCAGCTTTCTTTTGGGATAGTAACCAAACCGAGATGAATTGCCTCAAACAAGTATTATCACAGGTGGAAAATACTGGTTATGCCCATCATATTCAAAGATTAATGATTTTGAGCAATTTTGCCTTAATTTTTGGTTGCTCTCCCCAAGAGATTGAAAACTGGTTTCATAGTGTTTTTATCGATGCCTACGATTGGGTAATGCAGACTAATGTACTGGGAATGGGACAATTTGCCGACGGGGGAATTCTCGCTTCCAAGCCCTACGCCGCATCGGCCAACTATATTGATAAAATGAGTGATTATTGTCGGGGTTGTCTGTATAAAAAAAATGAACGAGTCGGGGAGTTTGCCTGTCCTTTTAACTTTCTTTACTGGGATTTTTTGGCACGACATCGAGAAAAATTAAAATCCCAAGGTCGAGTTAATATGATTTTAGGTCATCTCGATCGAATGTCGGCAGCTGAACTTAATCAAATGCGCTGCCAGTCCAACCAATTAAGAGCTATTAGCAGTCAGGATTTAGGAGTCAGGAGGAGATAGGGTGATAGGGTTTTGGGGTGATAGGGTGATAGGGTGATAGGGTGATAGGGTGATAGGGTTTTGGGGTGATAGGGTGATGAGACAACTTCCCCATCTCCCCACTTCCCCACTTCCCCACTTTCCCACAACCAAAACCCACTATGATAATTGCTATATGAGTAAATCAAAGGAAAAAAACCGGATTGCCTATCAGGAATTTGGAGATCAAAGCAATTCTCAGGCTTTTGAGCGTTCCATTCCCGAATTACCCCCGAATCAGCAGAATTTGCGAGTACAAACCTCCCGATCTGGTCGGGCGGGAAAAACCGTTACCATAGTTACAGGTTTTCAATGCCAAACCGAAACTCTGACGAAATTATTAAAACAGTTAAAAACTGCTTGCGGAACGGGTGGTACAGTGAAAGAAAATGCCATTGAGATCCAAGGAGATCATCGCCAAAAAATTCTACAAATTCTCATTGAATCGGGTTACAAAGCCAAAATTAGCGGAGGATAGCTTAAAATCATGATTCCCTCTTGGTTGCTTATCGGTGTCGTCGGATTTTTGGTAGCGTTAGCTGGGGGATTACTCAATTCTCGCGATGTGCGTTGGTTTGCGCGATTGCGTCGTCCCGATTGGTTAACCTTTGAAAGATTAATCCCTCTTATCTGGACAATTATCTATATTTGTGGGGCAATTTCTGCTTATTTAGTCTGGGAAGCTCAACCGGCTAATCGCTGGTTTTTGATGGCTTTTTATCTGTTGGTGGAATTGACTATTACTGCCTATACTCCCGTCACCTGTAAACTACGCAGTCTCAAAGCGGGAACGATTATCGGAGGTACGGGTTTTTTCTTGGGTTGTCTTCTGGCGCTATTGGTTTTCCCTGTTTCTTCTTGGGCGGGCATCCTACTCCTACCCTACCTGATTTGGAGTCCGATCGGTACCTATGTGACTTGGGAAATGAGCCATCTCAATCCTCGGGATGTCTAGATAGGGTTTGCGGCAAAAAGTTTCTTGTGGTGGCAGGGTGTGGGGTGTGGGGTTTAGGGTGTAGGGTTTTACCGATTTTGAGGACGTTCGGCGAGCTCAGTCGAGCCGGGGTCAATTACCTAATTTTCAGGGAAAAAGTCCAGGAATTTTCCCCCCGATCACTCCCATCGCCGGTACTTTTTGATTTCAAAAAAGTCTAAAGATATTATCCAACAAGGTTTTTAGATTTATTCAGCGAACCCTAGACAGATAAAGTGGGGTGGGTTAAAAATTAACCCATCCCACAGATATTATTGCCATCTACCAACTTACAAATCTAGACTGTTTTTTGCGCTCCAACTCTCTCTACCTTTACCTTGGCAGGACTGGAGCAATCAAGGAAGTTAGGAACCTCCTGACGACAGTGAGGACAATACCAGTAGGCACGACCAACCACAAGGTGACGAAGGGTAATTCCCGAACATATAGGGCAGTTGTGCATGGATTGTTAGACTAATTTTAAAAGCTTTTAAAATTGCCCTACCTCCTACTGCGATTTTAAACAAAATCGCCGCTCTTTAAATCTATCTTTAGGTAGAAACCTAGTGTTTCTTTCGATAGACTTCCCAGAAAATACCTAAGAATGAGGACGGAAAAGATGGGAGTGTTGCGGGTGATAAAGTTGCGATCGAGTTCCTGTAATCTGGTTTAAAGCGGGACTAATGAGATAAAGGGTAGTTCTAGTTAAATTTTCTCGATGGGTTAGTTGGGCCATCTCTGACAGGGGGACAACCCAGATTTTTTCGTCGGGCCAACCGAGACGGAAACAAACGGCCACCTGTTGCTCTGCCGGATAGTATCTTAGGAGTTTTTCCTGGGCTTTGTCAACGTGACGGGCGGCTAAATATAGGCATAAACTGGCTTTATGAGCGGCTAAAGAGGCTAATTCTTCACTTTCTGGCATGGGAGAGGCTTTTCCTTCCACCCGGGTTAGAATAATTGTCTGGACTAATTCCGGAATCGTTAATTCTAGGGCCAATTTGGCCGCTAATCCTTGGAAGGCACTAATTCCGGGGATTAGCTGAAAGGGGATATCTGCTGCTGTCAAAAGCTCAATTTGCTCTTGGATGGCACTATAGAGACTTAAATCCCCCGATTGCAGTCGCACCACCGCTAAACCCCGACGCACGCGATCGATTATTAAAGGGATAATTTCCTCTAGGGTGATGCTACTGGTGGGAATTAACTCGGCATCTTTACGGGTATCCTCAAGAATCTGTTGGGGGACGAGGGAATCAGCAAAGACGATAACATCGGCTTTTTGGAGAATTTTATAGGCTTTTACCGTCAATAATTCCGGATCTCCGGGTCCTGCACCAATAAAGTAAACGGCCGGGGAGAGCGCAGAGGAGTCAATTAAAGTCATACTAAATCCTGTTTACAAGGGAAGTGGGGAAGTGGGGAAGTGGGGAGGTGGGGAAGTGGGGAAGTGGGGAAATTTCAACTAAAACCCCAAAACCCTAAAACCCCAAAACCCAACCCCGATCATTAACCTGAACATTTGTATTTAATTACCGTGAAACTGACTATAATTAATGATAAAGCACAGTCAGCATTGACAATGATTAGCGATCAATCCCTCCCCCCCCAAAATATTGAAGCGGAAGAATCTATCTTAGGTGGTATTTTACTAGATCCAAAAGCTTTAGGTAGAATCAGTGATTTTTTAATTCCAGAAGCTTTCTATGTGAAAACCCATCAAGATATTTATCGTGCGGCGCTCGCTTTACAAGGGAAGGGAAAACCGACGGATTTAATGACGGTTAGCAGTTGGTTACAGGATAATCATCTGCTGGAAGAAATCGGGGGAATGCCGCGATTGTTACAATTAATTGAGCGCACTGTCTCGGCTGCTAACATCGATCGCTATGCGGAATTAGTGATGGATAAATATATGCGTCGTCAGTTAATTTCCACCGGGGGAGAAATTATTGAGTTAGCCAGGGATACGACGCTAGAATTAGAAAATGTTTTCGATGAATCGGAACAAAAGATTTTTCGTCTCACCCAAAAACGACCCCAGGAGGGTTTAATTTTTCTGGGGGATACTTTAATCGAAACTTTTAACGAGATTGAGAAGATGCAGGAAACGACCACTCTACCCGGTATCGAAACTCAATTTTATGATCTCGATGCGATGACCAGTGGTTTACAACCCTCGGATTTAGTTATTATCGCGGGTAGGCCTTCCATGGGAAAAACTTCTTTTGCTCTTAATATTGCCTATAATATCGCTCAACAGAATTTACCTGTAGCTATCTTTAGTTTGGAGATGTCCAAGGAACAATTAGCCCAACGTTTGTTATCGAATGAGGCTAAAATCGAAAGTAATCGGATTCGCTCGGGCCGTTTGGGACAAAATGATTTAGAGAAGGTTCTTGGGGGACTAGAAAAGTTATTAAATTTGCCCATGTATATCGATGATAGTGCCAATTTAAGTGTGCTTCAAATGCGTTCCCAAGTGCGGCGTTTACAGGCGGAAAAAAAGGGACAAATGGGCTTAGTTTTAATCGATTATCTGCAATTAATGGAAGGTGGAGGTGATAATCGCGTTCAGGAAATTTCTAAAATCACCCGCAGTCTTAAGGGTTTAGCGAGAGAAATTCATGCTCCAGTAATTGCTCTTTCTCAGTTAAGTCGCGCTGTGGAATCTCGCAATAATAAAAGACCGATGATGTCCGATTTACGCGAGTCGGGATGTTTAGCGGGTGATAGTTTAGTTGAGTTAGCAGAACCTCGTGCTAAAGTGCCAATTTGTCAGTTAGTGAATTGCTCTAATTTTACGGTTTTTGCTCTTAATGAGGAAACAATGAAATTAGAAAAAGCACTGGTAACTAAGGTATTTTCCACAGGATTTAAGCCAGTTTTTCGATTAACAACTCGTTTAGGTCGCACGATTAGAGCTACAGGCAATCATAAGTTTTTGACTGTCCACGGTTGGCAAAGATTAGATGAATTAAATATTGGTAATTATATCGCTTTACCTCGCTTTTTACCTAGTTCACAATTACAAACTATGAGTAATGCTGAATTAGCCTTATTAGGTCATCTAATTGGTGATGGATGTACCTTACCACCTCATAGTGTTCAATATACGACTAAAGAGTTAGATTTAGCCAATTTAGTTGCTTCTTTAGCGATACAAGTATTTGATAATCGAATTAAGCCTCGAATTAGTCCTGAACATCAATGGTATCAGGTTTATTTAACAGCGAATTATCCCTTAACTCATAATATTAAAAATCCTATTTCTCAATGGTTAGAACGTCTAGGAGTTTGGGGGTTACGTTCCTATGAAAAATTCATTCCTCCTCAAGTTTTTGAGCAAACTCAATCAGCAATAGCCTTATTTTTACGTCATCTTTGGAGTACCGATGGTTCCCTTAAATTGGTTCAAGGAAAATCACCTCGTCCTATGGCTTATTATTCTAGCAGTAGCTTAAGATTAGCCCAGGATGTACAATCGCTTTTACTAAGAGTAGAAATTAATGGAAAGCTATCGAAACACTCACAAACAGGAAAAGGACGAGATCAATACCATGTTACAATAACAGGTAAATCAGACTTGAAGAAATTTACTGAGATTATCGGTGCTGTTGGCAGCTATAAAACCCAGTCTTTACAAGAAATAACTACTTATCTTCAAAATCACCAAGCTAATCCTAATAAGGATATTATTCCTAACGATATCTGGCGATTATATGCTGTACCCGCTATGGAACAAAGTGGTTTAACTACACGACAAATGCAAGCTGCACTGGGTAATCAATATTGTGGGACAAGTTTATACAAATCAAACTTAAGTCGAGAAAGAGCCAATAAATTAGGAGACATTCTTGAATGTTCCCAAATACAGCACTTAGCTGATAGTGATATTTACTGGGATGAAGTTATGGCAATTCAAGCGGATGGAGAGACAGAAGTGTATGATTTAACAGTAGATAAACTGCATAATTTTATTGCCAATAATATCATCGTCCATAATAGTATCGAACAGGATGCGGATTTAATTATGATGTTATACCGAGATGAATATTATAACCCCGACAGTCCCGATCGAGGTGTGGCCGAAGTAATTATTACTAAACACCGTAACGGTCCCACCGGCACAATTAAGCTACTTTTTCAACCAGAATTTACCAAGTTTCTTAATCTTAAACAAAGTCGCTCTAATTATTAAAATGCAAGCAAATATTAATTATAAAAAGACCAATTGGCTCTTAATACTTTTGGCAATTATCCTAACTCTCGGTGTGGTTTTTCGTTTCGCAAATATCGATAAAAAAATCTATTGGCATGATGAATCCTACACCACGATTAGAACCACTGGTTATCAAGCCAAGGAAATCGCCGATACTATCTTTCAAAATCGTCTTTTATCTACCACAGAATTAGGAAAATTTCAACAACTGAAACCCGAAAGCAATGTTTTTGATACAATAAAATCTCTCGCTAAAGAAGACCCTCAACACCCACCTTTATACTTTATTATCTCTCGCTATTGGGAAAAAATATTCGGTTTTTCTCCCGTTTCTTCCCGCAGTTTAGCGATTGTTTTTAGTCTTCTCTCCCTGCCATTTATTTACTATCTATCCCTAGAATTATTTGCAGCAAAGTTAACGGCAATTTTAGCAGTAATTTTATTGGCACTGTCCCCAGTTGATATAATATTTGCTCAAATGTCTCGTCAGTATAGTCTTTTAGTTTTGTTAACGATAATCAGTCAATTACTACTGTTAAAATGTCTCAAAAAAAGAACTATTGTTAATTGGTCTTTATATACCCTCTCTAATACTCTCGGACTCTACACCCATCTCTTTTTTATTCTCAACTTATTTGCTCAAGCAACCTTGATAATTTGGTATCTTGTTATGAAACCAGAGCGAAAAAATAACTTGATATTTTTCCTGTTATCTGGGTTAACAATGATAATTTTATATATACCCTGGTTACAGGTTTTTTTAACTAACTCTCAAAGAGCCTTTAATTCCACCAGTTGGGCTGCCGTTAACTATCTCGATTGGGGATTGTTCAGTAAATTATGGCTCTTAACTTTTACTTGTCCATTTAGCGATAGCGATTTTGGTTTTAATAACATCTTCACCTATATATATAGACTGATTTTTTTAATCTTAATTATCTATGCTTTTTATCAAGTTTATCGCTACAATAACCCGATAGTTTTTACTTTTCTGATTACCTCAACCCTAGTACCTTTCCTAGCTTTAGTCATTCCCGATCTAATTTTGACCACCACTAGATCAACTGTCACCCGTTATCTAATTGCCACCTTTCCCACTATCTATATAACTGTGGCTTTTTTCTTGTCACAATTGCTTAATCAAGGTAGAATTTTAGGTAAAATTATCTTGACTTTTTTGTTAACTGCTAGTATAATATCGAACTTTAATAATGCTCTTTCCGAAACCAGTTGGGCAAAAGTTCCTAGTTATTGGAATGGCGAAGTTGCCAGAAAAATCAATGCTGTACCCAATGCCATTATTATCAGCGACGAAGGTAATGACTGGACTAACTTAGGTGATTTGCTTTCCCTTAATTATCGTCTTAATGCTGATGTACAATACTTCCTGACTACCACTAACCCCGATACCGATAAGTTAAAAGAAGTCCTAGAAATTCCCCAGGCCAACTTATTTCTTTTTCGTCCTTCCCATCGGTTATTACTTGCCTTAAAGCAATTCGATGTTCGTCGTGATGATTTCTATCGTCAAGGTCAATTGTCGCGAGTGAAGAAATAAGCAAATATATATTTTTGGTCAATCTAGCCTGAAAGAGTTGAGCAAAGCTGTTATTATAACCAGTTAAAACCGTTAATCTTCACCTTAAAGAAATGACTTTTCTAATTCCGACCAGCGCTTGGCGGCAAATTCTTAAAAAGCTCCCTATACTACTATTCTTAGCATCTTTTCTAATAGTCCTACTATTAGGCTATTTTTCCGCTGCTTTCTCTCAAAGTCGAGATCCTGATATTCGCGGTGTTTGGATTACCACCAACGATACTGCGATGCTGATGGACAGGGATAAACGACAACAGGCGATCGAGCAATTAGTTAATCTTAATTTTAATGCTATCTATCCCGTGGTCTGGAATTCCGGTTATGCTCTCTATCCTAGCGCGATCGCTCAACGGGAAGGAATACAGCCTTTTGTGCCTACGGGAGCGCAGGGACAAGATATCTTGGCAGAAATGGTGGAACAAACCCGTGGAAGGGGATTATTGGTCATTCCTTGGTTTGAATTTGGATTTATGGCCCCTCCCACCTCAGAATTAGCCTTAAAACATCAGGACTGGTTAACCCAAAAACGCGACGGGGGGACCACTTGGGTGGGGGCAGCCGGTGAGGTGGTGTGGTTGAATCCCTTCCGTCCCGAGGTGCAGAATTTTCTGCGGGAATTAGTCTTGGAAGTAGTGAGACAATACGATATTAACGGCATCCAATTCGACGATCATCTGAGTTTACCGAACGAATTCGGCTATGATCCCTATACTATCGCCCTTTATCAACAGGAAACCGAAAAAACGCCCCCAGCTAACCCCCGGGATCCCGAATGGACAAAATGGCGGGCCGATAAAATCACCGCTTTTCTGGCTAATCTCAAAGAATCAATTGAGGCAATTAAACCGAATATACTGCTTTCGATCGCCCCTAATCCCTACGAATTCGCCTATAATGGTCATTTACAGGATTGGCTCGGTTGGGTGCGGCAAGGATTAGTCGATGAGTTAATCGTACAGGTTTATCGTCCCGATCTGCCCAGTTTTCTCAAACAAATAGACCGTCCCGAAATTCAGGAAACCCAGCAAACTATCCCCACCGGTGTGGGGGTTTTAACCGGTTTACGCAATCGACCGATTGCCCTACCCTTTATTGAAGAAAAGGTATTGGCTGCTCGTCAACGGGGTTTAGGGGTGATTTTCTTCTTTTATGAAAGTCTCTGGCAGCAAGCTTTGGAACCTCCAGAAACCAGAAAAGCGGCAATTCAAGCGCTGTTTTCCCAACCCATCACTCCCCGTCTTCCCGTGGTGGAAAATATTCCCTTAGTTAGTACACCTGAACCTGTTGACCAGCCGGAACTAACCCCCACACCTCCCCCCTTAGCGCCGGACGGGATCGAAATTCCTGTAATTCCCCCTCCGGGTAGTTAATAGCAATTTTTGCCCATAAAAATTAAAGATGGAATCATCGAATTTTGAGTTAGACTTACTCATTCTCTGCTAAATAGGCTCTGCTGAATAAATGTGAAATATAGACGAAATAAGGGTTTTAGGGGACTGTTTTGCGAAAAAGGTGCAAGATTTTGAGAGAATCGTGGCTCAAAAACCTTGTATCTTAACCGGCGATCGCTCCTACTTTTTCAGCCAACCCATAATTAATGGGAAAGGACTTGACTTTGCCGGCGACTTGCGCTATGCTTTTCTTATAATCGGAATCTGTGCAAAATTTTTTTAGACGCAAAGATTTCCATGGTGAATAAAATCTTTTAAAAATATTATCCCAAAATCTCCCGATAAAAGCAAGCAAAATTTTGCCGATAATTGTTAAGTTTTGTTAACAAAGAAATACAGAGATCAGCAAGGTAAAAAAATCGAAATCTCTTGCTGATCTTGTTTGTCGCCTAAGCTATGATTAGGTTAGGCGAATTTGGCGCTTTGACTAATTGTTAGTGCTAACTTCCGTGGTTTCAACAATTGCCGTCGGTTGGCAGGGAGTAGGTGGAAATTTCTCTGGAAAAGAGAAGCCTAAAAATGATGCGATCGCAAATATGGTGCTGATAATTTTGGCAAGACTAACAAGGTCTTCTCTGTACTTTAACCAATATTTATACATAATCATCAATCCTTTTACTTAGGAGGTGAACTATCTTTAGATTAAAAAAATTCTGATTATTTGTCGTTACTCAAAAGTCATGAAAATGGTACTTTTTTTAGGTACTCTCAAGTAACCCGACAGGGTACTGAAAAGTAATCTTAAGTCCTGCAACCCTTAAAAAATGATGATGAATGAACTAAAAATGACTGAAATTAAAACCCTTTCATGGACTGAATTAGAAATGCTGGTTAATGATCTGAAAAAAAAGCATACAAACAAGGGATTAACGGACGTGGAAACAAAAATATTAAAAGGTGTTTTTGATGATAAAACATATCGTGATCTAGCGGAAGAAATTAGGACAGAAGAACAGTCAATCAAGAATGCGGCTTCTAGTTTATTTAAAATCTTGTCAGCGCAAACAGGTGAAAAGATTGGAAAGAGTAATCTGATTACTGCTTTAAGTCGATGTACATTACAACCAGAATGTAATCAAAAAAACACAAATTATGACGGAAAATTTTCTGGTGCTGTGGTTTTTACTGCTTCTGAAAATAAAAAGAAACAGATATTAACGATATTAGAACTTTTAAGAAAAATAACCGATGATCAGGAAATAACAATAACTGACATAGAACAAGGTAGTATCAAATTAACTCTCAAGGGTTCTCAAAAAAGTTTAGAAAAAATTGAATCCCTATTCAAATCGGGTGACTTGAACAAAATTTCGGGAGATATTACAGTTGAAAATGTTCAATTTACCGAAGATAATTGTTTAGCTTTTACCATAGCAGGTGATGTTAATGCAGATGAGATAACCTATTTAAAATCTACTATCATAGGACAAAATTTAGCAGAATCACCAAAGCAACTGGCAGAAGAATCGTCAGCAAACCCCTTGATTGTCAAGACAGTAAGTACAAATGAAGCATCTAAAGAAATTAACAATAAACTAATTGAATCTATTAAAAAACCTAACTTCCCCCAGCGCATTATAAGAAGATTTGGAAGGATTCATCTGAAAGAGGCTAACCTGAGTGGTGCTGACCTGATTGAAGCTGACCTGAGAAAGGCTGACCTGAGTGGGGCTGACCTGAGTGGGGCTGACCTGAGTGGGGCTAAACTGAGTGAGGCTATCCTGAGTGGGGCTTACCTGAGTGAGGCTATCCTGATTGAGGCTATCCTGAGTGAAGCTGACCTGAGAGGGGCTTACCTGAGAGGGGCTATCCTGAGAGAGGCTGACCTGAGTGGGGCTGACCTGAGAAGGGCTGACCTGAGAGAGGCTGACCTGAGTGGGGCTGACCTGAGAGGGGCTATCCTGAGTTGGGCTATCCTGAGTGGGGCTGACCTGAGTTGGGCTATCCTGAGTGGGGCTGACCTGAGTAAGGCTAACCTGAGAGGGGCTATTCTGTGGGGGGCTAACCTGAGAGGGGCTATTCTGTGGGGGGCTAACCTGAGTGGGGCTAACCTGAGAGGGGCTTTCCTGAGTGGGGCTGACCTGAGTAAGGCTAACCTGAGAGGGGCTATTCTGTGGGGGGCTAACCTGAGTGGGGCTAACCTGAGTGGGGCTAACCTGAGTGCAGCTATCCTGATTGAGGCTAACCTGAGTGGGGCTAACCTGAGTGGGGCTAAACTGAGAGGGGCTATCCTGATTGAGGCTGACCTGAGTGGGGCTAACCTGAAAGAGGCTATCCTGAGTGGGGCTGACCTGAGTGGGGCTGACCTGAGAAGGGCTAACCTGAGTGATGCTAACCTGAGTGGGGCTAACCTGAAAGAGGCTATCCTGAGTGCGGCGGAAGTTAAAAAGGCTATCTTTATCGGTGCAACGGGGATCACCCGTGAACAAAAACAGGATTTGATTCGACGAGGGGCAATTTTTGGGGATAATTCTAATGATCGCAGTAAAGTATTAGTTTAAAACAGCCTTTGATATCCACCTTCAGCAGAGATTTAGGTAGGGTTGGCTGAATAAATGTGAAATATAGACGAGATAAGGGGTTTGGCAGCCTGTTTGACCAAGCAGCTGCAAGATTTTCAAGCTGGTGGCTCAAAAACCTTGTATCTTAACCGGCGATCGCTCCTACTTTTTCAGCCAACCCATAATTAATGGGAAAGGACTTGACTTTGCCGGCGACTTGCGCTATGCTCTTTATATAATGGGAATCTATGCAAAATTTTTTTAAATGCACAGATTCCCATTATGAATAAAATCTTTTAAAAATATTATCTCAAAATCTGCCGATAAAAGCAAGCAAAATTTTGGCGATAATTGTTAAGTTTTGTTAACAAAGAAATACAGAGATCAGCAAGGTAAAAAAATCGAAGTCTCTTGCTGATCCTGTTTGTCGCTTAACCTTATGATTAGGTTAGGCGAATTGGCTCTTCTGGTTTTTGTGTGGAAGGAAGAAGAATAGGGATAATTTGGGTGCATCTCAATTTTGTCGAAATATCTATAGGACATTTTGGGCGCACGCGGTGCGCCCCTACCATTGGCGCAATAATATTATTGTAGGGGCGAATTGCATTCGCCCTCTTTGATTAACCCACCGCAAACCCTGTATATTCTCTGACTAGGGGTTCATGAAAGGCTAAAACAATATCTTCTTTAGGAACACCTAAATTAACTAATTCATTGGCAATTCCCACCTCAGTGCCATCATGTTGTATCCAGATTTTACCCTTTTTAATATCGAGATGCAAAACACAACCATGATATCTTCGTCTATTTTTCCAGCCAACATACATCAATTGATAGTGATCGCCAACTGTATCAAAAATCAATTGTTGTTCAATCGGATCTTTAGATGAACCTATCTGAGAATATTCAGTAATGACTTGCTTGACATAGTGACGATATTGTTCTAATTTTTCCATTCGACAATTACCTCCCCAATCGGATCATAAATAATCAGGTAAATTTGAAATCTTTTAACGACAGTTTGAATAAATCGCAATTCAAAAAAACTATAATAAATATCTAAGGGAACAGCTAAATATAACTGTCTTTTAGGTTCTTTTTCTTCTAAAGCAACACGATAATTAAAGAATTGTCCAATGGCAGTATGAAATTCAGAAATGCTTGATTTACCGATAAAACTTTTAATTTCAACGGCTATCTTTTCATTGTCTTTTTCTGCGGCTATCAGTTGCTCTGCTCCTAAATCGACATACATTTCTACATCACCCACTTCAATCCTTAAAGGGTCATCCGTAATGAGCCAACCCTCTTTTTCTAATCCTTTTCTCACTGCACCATGAAAACGATCTTTAGCAGACATGAATCTTGAAGTTAGCAGGCATAATAATTGTTAATTATAACATTTAGTCATGACGAGCGACAGGGTGAGAGCATCTCAAACTCTATTGACAATTGGCCAATTTTGTGATCCGCGTGGGCATTTCAAGTAATAAGGGACTTGCGTGAGAATAATATCCCAATCGATCGGAGGGCGCAAGCTTTGCGCCCCTACAGTAACGGATTTTGTCCACAATGTAGGGGCGAACTGCGTTCGCCCAAAAGGTACATTATCAAAGCGCAAGTCCCTAAGCTAAGACGTATTTAAACCGCTTATTCTTAGATTAGCCCCCCCCTTGCCTGATCTCCACCAGCAATTTGAATGACGAACAGCTTAACTAGCTGACATCCATCGTGATAAAATCGGCCTTGTCTTTCTTCTGCCAGCGCAACGCCGAGCGGCGGTATGTTGAGCTTATTTCCCCTTTTACTTTTTACTTGGTATAACTCGTGCAGGTTTTCATTTATCATACTCCCGAACTTACCCCCGTCCATACTCTACCCGATTGCGCCGTCGTTATCGATGTTTTAAGAGCGACAACCACGATCGCCACTGCCCTCAATGCCGGTGCGGAAGCAGTGCAAACCTTCAGCGATCTGAAAACCCTGATGCAGGTGAGCGATACCTGGCAACCGGAAAAACGTCTCCGGGCAGGAGAAAGAGGTGGCGCGAAAGTAGAAGGCTGCGATCTGGGCAATTCTCCCCTCGATTGTACCCCTGATTTAATGAAAGGTCGTCGTCTGTTTATCAGTACCACTAACGGCACTCGCGCTCTGCAAAGAGTGGAAGAATCCCCAATCGTGATCACTGCGGCCATGATCAATCGGCAAGCTGCCGTTAATTACTTATTGGATAAGCAGCCCGATACCGTCTGGATTGTTGGCTCTGGTTGGGAAGGGGGTTATTCTCTGGAAGATACGGCCTGTGCTGGAGCGATCGCCGATGCGCTACAAGAACAATCGGGGCAAATGGCGATCGGGAATGATGAGGTTATCGCCTCGATCGCCCTTTATCGTCAATGGCAAAATGATCTTTTAGGAATGTTCCACAGTTGTAGTCACGGTCAGCGCCTCTTGCGTCTCCACTGTCAAGAAGATTTAAAATACTGCGCTAATATTGACTCTCTTGATGTTTTACCGATCCAAAAAGAACCGAGCATTTTAGTCAAACTTTAGACATTATCACCCAGAGAAAGGGTCATCAGTGCCGGTAGGAGTATCGATCCTAGCCGGATTCCTTTATTTAGGGTCTGCTGAATAAATCTAAAAACCTTGTTGGATAAAACTTTTAGACCTTTTTGAAATCCAAAAGTGCCTCGTCTGGGAGTGATCAGGGGGAAAATTCAGGTACTTTTTCCCTGAAAATTAGGTAATTGAGCAGATGAAAATCGGTAAAACCCCACACCCCACACCCCACACCCCACACCCTACCCCCACCAATAAACTTTTTGCCGCAAACCCTATTTATAGTTTGCTAACCATGACTATCGATTCTTTACTGCAACCTTTTCAGCGTTTTGGTGTCAATCTCGGTTTAGAAAGAATAAAAAATCTGCTGGAGATTTTAGGCAATCCCCAAGATAAAATTCCGATTATTCATGTCACGGGAACTAATGGCAAAGGTTCAGTTTGTGCCTATCTATCCTCTATTCTCAGTACCGCCGGTTACAAAGTCGGACGTTATATTTCTCCCCATTTAATTGATTGGACGGAAAGAATCTCTATTAATGGCGAAAATATTGAAACCGCGACTTTAGAAAACCTGCTTAAATATATACAATCGCTTATCGATCCCCAGCAGGAAAGTCCTACTCAATTTGAGGTAATTACTGCCGCTGCTTGGCTGTATTTTGCCCGGGAAAAGGTGGATATTGCCGTGATGGAAGTGGGTTTAGGAGGAAGATTAGATGCGACTAATGTTTGCGCTCAACCTTTAGTTACTGTCATCACTTCTATTAGTCGGGAACATTGGCAAAATTTAGGCCCGACGGTTGCCGATATTGCCGGGGAGAAAGCGGGGATATTAAAAGCGAATTGTCCCGCAGTTATCGGACAATTACCGGAATCAGCGCAGGGGGTAGTTAGGGAGAGAATCAAGCTGTTAAATTGTCCAACGGTATGGGTAGAAGCTGCCGAAAAAATTGCCGATAATCAGGCCAAATATCAAGGGTTAGAATACCCTTTATCCTTAGCAGGAGATTTTCAATTAACTAATTCCGCTATAGCGATCGCTGTTGTTAATATTTTGCGTCAGCAAGGTTGGCAAATTAGCGATGAAGTCGTGCAAGAAGGAATGGCAAAAACTCGCTGGTTAGGACGTTTACAAACCGTTAATTGGTGTCAGCGAGAAATTTTAATAGATGGCGCTCATAATCCTGCTGCTGCTATTGGTTTAAGGCAGTATGTAGATAGTTTAAAGGCTCCAAAAATTATCTGGGTGATGGGTATTTTATCGACTAAAGATCATCGAGAAATATTCCAAGCTTTATTAAGAAAAGGCGATAGTTTATATTTAGTTCCTGTCCCGGATCATAGCAGTGCCAATCCTGAAACATTAGCGGAATTAGCGGCTTCAATTTGTCCAGAATTATCTCACCTAGAGACTTGTTCCGATGTGTTTTTAGGACTAAAAAAAGCCATCCAAGAATCGGTCGATAGTCGGATAATTCTCTGTGGATCGCTTTATCTAGTCGGTTACTTTTTAGGGAGTTTGCTTCAGGGAAAATAAAACATCAATTTTACTGGTGGTTTTATCAGGCATAGTGGCAGTAATTCCGATCCCGCGTACCGATTCTAAAAAGGCTTTTGCTTCCGGGGTTAATTCCGTGGCAGGAAGATTATTAATTCCCCCTGCTTTAGCGATGATTTGCTCCACATCGATGAAAAAATAACCGAGATTATTTTTAGGCAAATTTGCGATCGATGCTTGGAAATTCTCACTTTTGCTAATCGGTTGATTCGGTTGCGGTTGATAGGGAATTCCGACGGTCATTTTTAGGGTATCATTATTAGGCCAAGCATAGGTTAAAATAGCTTGTTCTTCCGCTTTCCATTCAGTCACATCTTGGCCAGAAATTTGACTGTTTTTTATGGTGATAAAGGGAACAGTTTTCACCAATTCATTTAACTTATCGAGGGTAATTTTTGCCGCTTTATGATCGCCGGTTTGCCAGATCATCATTCCCCCAAAACCTAACCCTCCCACTGCTTGCTGGTTGGGGATAATTCCAAAGGCAAATTCTCGATCCATCCAGTTAAAAACTTCTTTATCCGCGTCAAGGGTTGCCATCTGAAAATTCTCACGGATCTGACGCAGAAAAACTTGTAATTCTGGGTTAGTTTGGGACTGTTTTTCTGCTTCTTCCCATCCCTGTTTAAGATTATTACCACTCCAAAGTGCGATGGTATCTCCGGGTAAATAATTTAAAACTTGATTTCTGCTAGGGGAAGGTAGGTTAGAAATAGTTTCAGGAGCAAGTTTAGCCACCATTTGTAATTGTAATCCCGTATCGGTGACACCCACTCCTGCGACAATATCTTGAATTTTTGCTAATTCTTGCCGACTTTGGGGAGATAAATTAGCATCTGGTCCCAAGATTTTGGCATAATCATCAATATAAATTGTTGCTAGGGTATTGGGTAGGTTGAGGGATTGGGAAAGCAGTTTTCTCACTTCCGGTTTACTGCTAAAAGATGGCTGTCCTTGGTAGGTATTGATCGCCGCTTCTAACACCTTTTTATCGTAGGATATCAACAAAAAATCGCCAGTAACGGCAGTATAAATGGTGGTGTTATCCTGCCAATCTATAGCAGTAATTGTAATACCTTTGTAGTCACTGGTGCTAGTTTTGCGATTAACTTGTTGTCCTAGTTTTTTCTGGAATTCCGACGCTTTAATTTTATCTTTGATCCCGATAACCGTTAATAATTCCGATTGTCCGGGGGTAGCTGCGGGAAGGAAAGCAAAGCTAATACTACCGATCCAAGGTTCGATATCCCGTTGATAATCAATCTTATCGGTGAAGATATTTTTTTGTAATTCTTCTAGTCCTTGACTAACCGCAGTTCGCGATTCTGGTGTACCATATTTAGCTAACACTGACCAAGCTTTTGCATCCGTGGAGACAAAACTACTAGCAAAGGCAGTTTCTGGGATAACTTTTGCCGATTGCAAGGGGGTGAATCTTTGCCAAGGTAGTTGTCCTCGTAGATAAAGATAGACACCTCCTGCGGTTACTGCTGTTAGTCCTAGGACGACTAAACAACCGGGTAAAAATGATTTTTTTGACATAGAATTGTGGTTTGGTTAAAAAGTTCCATACTTGGCGATCAATTTGTCTCTGCTTGTAGTCTCTAGAGCAGTCCTATTGTAGTTATCCTAATTATCTTATCTTATCCCCAAAGGGAACGGGTAAAATTTTAGCTAATTTTTCCGAAATTATTGCTAATTACCGGAGAAAATTGGCTCATTCTTGGTTAGCTTGCCAACCCACCCCTTGATTAATATTAGTCAACCCATTAGCCTCTAATTTTTCTGTTAATCCTTGTAAAATATTTGATACTAGCCAGGGTCCTCGATATAACCAACCGGTATAAATCTGTAATAAACTCGCACCAGCCGTAATTTTTTCCCAAGCATCATCGAGAGAAAAAATGCCTCCCACTCCAATTATTGGTAAATTGCCTTGGGTTTGCCGATAGATAAAACGGATCACTTCCGTGGAACGTTCCCGCAAAGGTTGCCCACTAATTCCCCCTGCTTCTTCAGTGATTGGTTTACCAGTTTCAGGCAGAATTGTGGTTTTTAATCCCGTGCGTTTAGTGGTGGTATTAGTAGCGACAATTCCGGCTAATTGATAGGAGAAAGCTAGGTCAATAATTGTTCTGATATCTTCCCATTCCAAATCGGGAGAAATTTTCACTAATAGAGGTTTTCTGCCTTGATTTTCTGTTTGTAAAATGTCGAGGATTTTATCGAGTTGTTCCCCACTTTGCAGGGAACGCAAACCGGGAGTATTGGGAGAACTAACATTAACGACAAAATAATCAGCATGGGGGAATAAATAGCGAAAACTGCCTAAATAGTCCTCCGGAGCCTTTTCTAGGGGCGTATTTTTCGATTTACAGAGGTTAATACCGATGGGAATCTGTCGGGGTTGTCGTTGCCAAGATTGCTGGAGAGTTGCCGCTAGAACCGGCGCACCGAGGTTATTTGCCCCCATACGGTTTAATCCCGCCAAATCTTCCGGTAAACGAAATAATCTCGGTTTTGGGTTGCCCGGTTGCCCTTCTAGGGTGACAGCACCCACCTCGGCAAAACCAAAGCCGAAACTAGGCCAAAGTCCTGCCCCTAAACCGTCTTTATCGAATCCTGCCGCTAATCCGACGGGATTGGGGAAATTTAACCCCCAGAGGCTTTGAGATAGGCGAGAATCGCTAAAACAGAGGGATTCTGCTAATTGGGAGATTAACCATTGTCCCCAAAATTCCCCCCGCGAGCGATCAATTTTTTGCAGAGTATTTAATAATTGTTTTTGTGTTCCCTCTAAATTGCCCCGAATAGCCTTGAAAGCTAGAGGATAAAAAGGTTTAATTGTGTCAATTATATTTGTCATAAAAAGACAGGAATTAAGGGTTAGGTGTAGGGTGGGTTACGCAAGAACAAGTTATGTTTTTGACAAAAAATTTCAAATTTGCCGTAACCCACCTAGCATAATCTTTATAAACCTTGACGAGGGTTAAAAGTTTCAATCGCCCGTATTTTTTGATAAAGTTCTAATTCTTCAGGGCTAGGATTGGGAGGATTAACTAATATAATTTCCACTAATTGATCGCCCCTTTCTCCTTGGGAAGTGGGATAACCTTTGTTAGCTAAACGTAATCTTTGACCACTTTTTAACCCCTTAGGAATCATCATTTTAACTAAACCGTCAATGGTAGGAACTTCCACAAAACCGCCCACAATTGCCTCGCTAGGAGTAATCGGTACTTGACAGACAAGATCAGAACCTTGAATCCTAAAAAAAGGATGCCTAGCGATAGTTATTTTTAAATATAAATCACCCCCTTCAATACCCTGACCTTTGAGACGAATTTTCTGCCCATCGATCATGGCTGCCGGCATATCAACCTCTATTGATCTACCATCTTCCAGACGAATTCTTTGTCTGCCACCTTGATAGGCTTTCTCTAAAGGTAAAGTTAATTTTGCTTCCACATCTCGACGAGTTAAACGGGGAGAGGAGGCAATTTTAGCACGCTTAGTATTAAGGTTATTAAAATCTTTAAACTTCCATAGATCCTGTTCTGTACGGGGGATTTTTCCATTACCGTTACTATTGGCTTTTTCCCCCGGACGTATCCCACGGCGCTTAATCCCCGTCAAGGAACGATTATACTCAACCCGTTTTTCTTCATCGGAGAGAACATCATAAGCTTCATTAATATCTTTAAACTTTTCTTCTGCCGATTTATCCCCCGGATTAACATCAGGATGATATTGGCGAGCCAGCCGTCGAAAAGCCTTTTTGATCTCGTCACCAGTAGCCGTGCGAGATACTCCTAAAACATCATAATAATTAACTAATTGTGGCATATATTCAGTTATCAGTTATCAGTTATCGGTTATCAGATTTGAGTTTTAAGTGAGCAGTATGTATTAAGCGAGCAGTATTAAATAGTAGTTTCCCACTGTCTTTTCACTGATTACTGATCACTGTTTACTGATTAAAACCAATCATCATCGTCATCATCCCAGTTATTTTGGGGGGGGATATTGCGGGAACGATTGCCGCCGCTGCGGTTACTTTTACTATTGTTATAACTTTTTTCCTCCGAAGGGGGAGGACTTTGCCAATCGCTATCGCGGCTATTGTAGTAATTGTCCTGATTGCGGGGGCGATAACTATCTTGATTAGCTGAATAATTGGGTCGATAATCACTCTGATAACCCGGTGTACCCGGACGATAATCCTGACGATAACGATCGCGACGCGGTTCGGAGGGAAGATCATCTTCCTTATCCCCGGTAAAAGTCTTGCGAATAGCGCTAAAAAAGCCCTCGTCTTCCTCGTCGTATTGTAGCCGTACCTCGCGATTTAATTCATAGATAACATCCTGTAGGTCTGCCTGGGCGCGATCGATGCGACGGTCATCATTTTTCTCCAAAGCGTCGATAATTTCCGTACTCAAAGACTCAATTTGACGACGATAGGAACGGGTGAACTCATTACCAAAATCGAGAGTAACATCTTTTAAGCGTCGTTGGGCTTGATCCACCAGAGAGCGGGTGCGATTGCGTTTATCCACCTTTTCGCGACGGGTACGATCTGCTTCGGCAAATCGGGCAGCATCGCCGATCATGCGGTTAATTTCCCCTTCGCTGAGGGTAGAAGCGCCTTGAATGGTGACACTTTGTTCCCGTCCGGTCATTTTATCCCTAGCGGTGACTTGTAGAATCCCGTTAGCATCTATATCGAGGGACACCTGCACTTGCGGAATACCCCGGGGTGCGGGGGGGATACCAGTTAATTTAAAACGTCCCAGGGATTTATTATCGCTGGCCATTTCCCTTTCCCCCTGCAAGACGTGAATTTCCACCACAGTTTGATTATTTTCGGAGGTGGAAAAAAGGTCAGATCTGCGGACGGGAATAGTGGTATTGCGGGGGATTAACTTTTTCATCACACCGCCGATGGTTTCTAAACCCAAGGATAAAGGGGTTACATCGAGGAGCAGCACGTCTTTGACCTCGCCGCCCAAAATTCCCGCTTGAATAGCCGCCCCGACCGCTACAACCTCATCAGGGTTAACATTTTGATTGGGTTCCCTATCGATAAAACTCCGCACCAAATCCTTCACCACCGGCATCCGCGTGCCGCCGCCCACCAGTACCACTTCGTCCAGTTGGACGGGGGACAAACCGGCATCAGAAAGGGCCCGTTTGAGAGGACGACGGAGACGACTGATTAAATCGCCGCATAATTCCTCAAATTGGGCCCGACTCAGGCGAGTTTCGATGTGTTTGGGTCCGTCTTCCGTGGCGATGATAAAGGGTAGATTAATATCGGTGACGCTGACCCCAGATAGTTCAATTTTGGCTTTTTCTGCCGCTTCTGTGAGTCTTTGTAGTGCTTGCCGGTCTTGGCGCAGCTCCACGCCTTCCTGTTCCAAAAATTGATTGGCTAACCAATCGACGATTCTTTTATCGAAATCATTACCGCCTAATTGGGTGTCGCCACTGGTGGCTTTCACCTCAAAAACGCCGTCACCCACTTCCAGGATAGAAACATCAAAAGTACCGCCCCCCAGGTCAAAAACGAGGATTTTCTTGCTTTCCTGTTCATCGAGACCGTAGGCTAGGGCAGCGGCGGTGGGTTCGTTGAGAATCCTCATCACTTCTAACCCCGCAATTCGGCCGGCATCCCGGGTGGCTTGACGTTGGGAGTCATTAAAATAGGCGGGGACAGTGATTACGGCCCCGGTCACTTCTTCCCCTAGATAACGGCTGGCTTCTTCGGCTAATCGGCGTAAAACTAGGGCGGAAATTTCTTCGGGGGCGAATTCTTTTTGCAGACGGGGACATTTAATTTTGATATTGCCCATCTCATCCCGGCGGATGGTGTAGGGGACGCGCTTCGATTCGGGGTTTAATTCCGAGTAGCGACGACCTATGTAGCGTTTGATTGCATAGTAGGTGTTTTGGGGATTAAGTACCCCTTGTCGCCGGGCCATTTGACCGACCACTAACTCCCCATCTTTATTAAAACCGACCACAGAAGGAGTGGTTCTCATGCCCTCCGAGTTGGCGATGACCACTGGCTTTCCGCCTTCCATCACGGCGACGACGGAGTTAGTTGTCCCTAGATCAATGCCTACTACTCTACCCATGCTTGTTTTTGTCTCCCCCTAGATTTCGATAACTTCGGGACTTTTACCTTCGATCGATAGTTTAAATCGCTTAATGCTTGTTGACAATATTGTATCGAATTGTCTTAGGTTCTCGCTCTCGGTTCGGGGCGATTCAGGGTGTGATTACCGAAGTGGTCTTTTAGTGATCGCTGGCGATCGGGCTTGGGGAGTTTTAAATAGGGTCTGCGGCAAAAAGTTTTTCGTGGGGGCAGGGTGTGGGGTGTAGGGTGTGGGGTGTGGGGTGTAGGGTGTGGGGTGTAGGGTGTGGGGTGTAGGGGGCAGGGTGTAGGGTGTGGGGTGTGGGGTTTTACCCATTTTCAGACGGTCAATTACCCAATTTTCAGGGAAAAAGTCCCTCAATTTTCGCCCCGATCACTCTCGACTGGCACTTTTTGAGGTCAAAAAAGTCTAAAAGTTTTATCCAACAAGGTTTTTAGATTTATTCAGCCAACCCTAAATATTGCTAGATTTGGAGATTTGCGCTATTAAACCTCTTGCAAAAGTCAAAAAGTAATCAATCCTGATGCTGAAAGCATCTATTCATCTTTCTGTTGCCTGACTTCTGCAAGAAGTCTATTGACTAATTCCGGCGGCGCTGGACAACAAATAGAGATTCTTTCCCCTGTACTGGGATGATTAAAAACGATTTGATTGGCATGGAGATAATAACCACAATCTCCCGGCACTGCATCCGGTCGCGGTAATCCCCCCAGACCATACAAGGGATCACCGATTAAGGGATAGCCAAAAAAGGCCAGATGAATGCGAATTTGATGGGGTCTGCCCGTAAAAATTTGTACTTCTAATAGGGTACTATCGGGATGTTTTTTTAAGACTCGACCATCGCTGCGGGCCGATAACCCATCTGTGAGCGCACCGTAAACGTAGCCTAAAATGGGATGGGCGATTTTCCCGATCGCTTGATTAATAGTAAAGTTATCCGGTATGTCGCCCCGACCCACTAAAGCTCGATATATTTTGGTAATTTTCCCCTCTCGCATCTGTTGACTTAATTTAGCTCTAGCGGGCTTTGATTTCGCCATTAAGACTATGCCGGAAGTGCCGCGACCAAGACGATGAATCGGATAGGGAGTGACCTCGGCATAATGCTGATGCACCAGATGGATAAGAGTATGTTCGAGAAATCCACCCCCCGCTAACACGGGTAATCCCGAAGGTTTCGCCACCACTAACACCTCGGCATCCTCGTAGAGTACCTCAAAAAAGAGCGGTACATCCGGTTCTGTCCAAGGCGGGCGCTGATAGGTCAATTGCTGCCCGATTTCCAAGACTGTATCGGGGCAAGCGGGACGACCGTTGACTAGAATTGCTGCTGATAAAATGCGATCGAGCCATTCTTCTCGGCTAGAATGGGGATATTTGCCCGCATAGTAGGCTAATAGGCTTAATCCTGCCTGATTTTTGCTAATTTTATCTCGATAAATCCAGCCTTGATTGGGCATTGGGGTAGTGGGGTGTAGGGTGTGGGGTGTAGGGTGTGGGGTGTGGGGTGTGGGGTGTGGGGTGTGGGGTGCGGGGAAGTGGGGTGTGGGGTGTAGGGTGTGGGGTGTAGGGTGTGGGGTGTAGGGTGTGGGGTGTGGGGTGTAGGGTGTGGGGTGTGGGAAGAATAAATAAAAATAATCTCCTGACTCCTGACTCCTGACTCCTATCTCCTAACTCAATGTTAGACAAAGATAAGCAAAAGTTATTTATTGACTCCAAAAACTTGAGAATATTTAAATTAACATTCCGCAATATTTACAAATTCTTAAGAATTAATTGAGAAAGATTTTTATTTAACAACGATGTTATCATGGTTACAGCGATTTTGCTGAATTTCATAATGGGTTATTCTGTGCTTTTTTGGGTAGCAATGACTGAACCCCTTGCCACATCTACAAGGTGATCCTAACTAAGACGGTTAAATCAGTCAATTTCACCCATAACGATGATCTTTTTTTTGTGTAGTTTTATTGCAAAAAAAAAGTTTTTTTGACAAAAAACACAAAGTGTGATATGTGCGCCAACCTAGTTCTGGCTGCGAGTAATTATTGCAGAGTTAGGTTAAAATCAGGGGATTTCCTGTTTCCAAGTCAAGAAATACAGAAAAGCAGCAATTCGATCGAGAAACCGATAAAAACAGCCTAGACTAGAAAAAGAATCCTCTATCCTGACAGCTATCCTGTGGAGATTACTTTTTTAGGAACCAGTTCTGGGGTTCCCACTCGTTCCCGTAATGTCTCTAGTATCGCCCTTCGTTTGCCGCAACGGGCGGAAATATGGCTGTTTGACTGTGGAGAAGGAACTCAACACCAGTTACTGCGTAGCGACCTGAAAAGTTCCCAAATCCGACGCATTTTTATCACCCACATGCACGGAGATCATATCTTTGGTTTAATGGGACTGTTAGCCAGTATCGGATTAGCCGGTTCTGCTCAGGATATTGATATCTACGGACCCCCCGGACTAGGGGACTATCTGCGTGCTTGTGCTAAGTATTCCTATACTAATTTAGCCAATCGGGTGCGTGTCCATCCCGTTTCCCCCGGCATACTCTACGAAGATGAAGAATTTACCGTCTCCTGTCAGCTATTAAAACATCGTATTCCCGCCCACGGTTATCGCATCGCCGAAAAAGACCGTCCTGGACGTTTTGATGTGGAAAAAGCCAACGCTTTGGGTATTCCCCCCGGACCGATTTACGGCAAGCTGAAAAAAGGGGAAACTGTCACCCTTCCCGATGGCAGAAAAATTCGCGGTCAGTCCCTCTGCGGAGAAACGGAAATCGGCCGTAAAATTGCCTATTGTACCGATACTATTTTCTGTGAAGGCTCGATCGAATTGGCACGGGATGCAGATGTGCTAATTCATGAGGCGACTTTTGCACATCAAGATGCCGGGTTAGCTTTTGAAAGTGTTCACTCCACTTCGACGATGGCAGCCCAGGTGGCCTTGGCAGCCCAAGTAAAATTGTTATTAATGACCCATTTTAGTCCCCGTTATCTACCGGGGAATTCTCTGGATATTTCCAATCTGTTAGAGGAAGCGCGGGCGATTTTTCCTAACACTAAATTAGCCTACGATTTCCTCACCTACGAAGTCCCTCGCAACCGTCAAGAAATGGCCTTAGGAGTTAAATAATTATGCCAGCAGCAGTAGAAGAAAAAAGCATGGTTCCCACGGTTTTAGTGGGTATTGGTGGCACGGGTAACGAAATTTTATCGCGCTTGCGTCGCTTAATCGAGGAAAGTTATGGCAGTTTGAGCAATTTTCCGATTGTCAGTTTTTTGGTGGTTGATACGGATAAGGATTATAAAATCAGTAATCCTGAAGCTGCCGGCAGTGCTTTTAAAGATAACGAAAAACACTGGGCCCGGGTGAGTGGAAAACAGGTACAGGAGATGGTATCTGACATGGATAGATATCCCTGGATTAATAGTTGGTTTCCCCCGGAATTAGAGAGAAATATTACTTCCCTGGAAGCGGGAGCGGGACAAATTCGCGCCTGTGGCCGTTTTGCTTTATTTTGCAATTATCATGAGATCCAAAGAAAATTTCTGGACGCAGTGAGACGGGTAAAAGGACAAGAAAACTTTATGCTCGATCGCTATGGAATTAAAGTTAATAATACTGCTATTAATGTCTTTACTACGGGGTCTTTAAACGGTGGTACAGGTAGCGGAATGTTAATCGATCTAGGCTACTGTATTCGTAATTGGTTACGCGGGGAAAGTAGTCCTTTGAGTACGGCAATTGTTCCCACTCCTGAAGCATTTGCGGGGATTAGTGTCGGCGATCGAGTTTTGGCTAATGGTTACGCTGCCTTGATGGAATTGAATTACTTTTCTGACTACAGAACCGAATATCATCAACAGTTTAGCAGTGGTTTGGTCGATGAAGTGGTTAGTAAATTACCCCCCTTTGATTTTACCTATTTAGTGGGGACAAAAAACGGCGAAGGTGATTTTAAACTCGGTCAAATTCGGGAAATGATCGCCCAAAATATCTTCCTAGATATGACCTCTGATTTTGCCCCCCATAAGCGTTCCATTAGAGATAATATTAAGGGTTCTTGGGCGCAAGCTGACCCGGGAGGTCGCGGTTATCCTAAGCAATTTATGAGTTTTGGGCTATCAACTATTGAAATTCCTATTGCCCAAATTCGTGCCTCTTTATCGGAACGTTTAGCCAAAGATTTAATTAATTGGTGGCTGAATGATTCCGTGATTTTACCCGCTCAAATGTTGGAGTTAGTAAGAGGTGATATCCTCAAAAGAATGCGCTTGAGCGAAGGGGAATTAATTATGGATTTATGTGCCGACAAGGATCGCTCTTTAATTGCCATAATCTCCCAATGGATTAACGAAACTCGCCAGGAAATCAATCAAAATAATTGGCTATCTTGTACCAAACAGGGTGTTAATATTTTAGGTAATGAACAGGGAAAAATCCTGCAATTTATTAATGATTATTTAACGCCAAGAGTCGAGGAATTTAAACGCAATCATTTACTAGAATTGAGTCCCGATGAACGGCTGCACGGCGATTACCTGAAAAAGATTTATAGTAACCGGGATGAAATTATTCAACGGGGTAAAAAGTCTCTAGAAATGGAGTTTTATAATATCCTTGAGGATCGAAATCGTGGGGTAAAATTTGCCGAGAGTTTTATTGTTTCAGTACGACAAATCTTCACCGACATAGCCGAAAAATTCCGTCGCGATCAAGAACAGGTTTGGAGTCAAAACGAAAGTAAACGTCAACGAGAATACGATACAGCCTTAGCCGAAATTAATGATCTGAAAGATAAACTTCATATCTCGAAAAAAGATAAGATGGAAGAATATTGTGAACAAGCTTTAACGGGATTGGAAGGCCATTTAATGGCCAATATTCAACGAAAAACCAGAGGTGCAGGAGTAGAGGTTATTAACCGTTTACTGGAACATCTTAATCAATTAGAAAGCCGTTTTAATCGCTTTCGTCAGAAAGTAATTCAAAGTCGCGATCTATTTAATCTCCAGTCTAATCAACAGATCGATAGTGCCGATGCTTTGTTAATTAATGGGATTAAATTATTTGACAGACAAGAATTAAATGGTCTTTATCAAGACTTTATCGAACAATTTGCCTCTGGGATTGTCGGTAACAAAAACGCCTACGATACGGGTATGGATAACTTTTGTTTACCCCTCTCAGAAGAGATTTTAAAGCAATCTAGCCCCCTCTGGAAAGAAACGCGCCGTGCCGACGAAAATATGCGTTTATTTGACATCACCGAGATTGCCGATATTCGTCAAGGTGATTTTCAAAAAGTTATCCTAAATCAAGCTAATCAACTCCTACAAAATGCTCCCGCTAGTAGTCGCATTCAGCAGGAATTAGCCGCTTGCGATCGCTTGTTAAAAATCTATAACAACGACACCGATATTATCAATAATCTTCGCATTGCTTACCAAAAATCGCGACCCCTAATTATGCTCAATCCTGCGGTTTTGCGAGGAAAAGATGCGGGTTTTACACCCCAATTAAATCAAAATGTTGCCCTGATTGGGGGAAGAAACACCAGTAACCCGGCAGCTCAAAAAATTATTCCGAAACTGCGGGAATTTATTGCCAACGAAGACGATATTAAACCCTTGGGAGACGTGGAAAAATATCGTCTTGTCTTCGTGCAGGAAATTGGCGGTTTTTCCCTGCGCTGTCTCGAGGGAATGCGAGAACTGCGGCAATCCTATCAGGACTGGAAAGGAGAGTTTATTCTCGCCAAACGCGCTCAACAAATGGGTGAAAATCGCGATTTACCCATCCCCGTGCATATCCAAAAGGAACCTCCTTTCTGGGATGTTTTTCCCGAAGATCCGAGTATTTATCAATTGGTGGTGACTGCCCGGGCTTTAAAAGTGCTTTTTCCAGAAGTCAATCGAGTCACTAATGAGAAAACAATTCGCTATGAAATTAAAACCGCAACGGGATTAAAAAAAGTCGATATCGCCACCAGTTGGGAAGATGCGGTACAGGTGTTAGAAGTAAAAGCTTGTCGCGAAGATAAGGAAAAAATTCAAAGTCAGGTGACAGCTAAGTTACAGGCTGCAGCCACTCCCGAGAAAAAACAAGCTTTGTATCGGACTTTCATTGAATATTTACAACAACGTTCCGAGGAGTTGACAGGAGGAAAAGATAATACAGAATATAAACGGGAAGATGCAATTATTTTGCAGTTAATCCATAACTATAAGTTGGATAGCGGTGGAGAAATTCCTCTTTCTTCGGTGACGGAAGTGGTTAACCCAGCTTTAATTATCTGCGGTAATTGTGGACATAAAAACCCGCCCTCGTCTAATTTTTGTTCTAAGTGTGGGGCAAAATTAGTTAAGTAGAAATATAGATTTTGGGTTTGATCCCCCCTGCCCCCCTTGATAAGCTGTCCTTTAGTCACATCTTTCTTAACATTTCAAACCTTTGTAGCACAAGGTTTTCAAGACTCGGTTAACAATTTGTAATATTCCTTGTTGACACCCTTACTGACAAAGAAAAAACTGAAATCAAGTCAGGATAAGGGTTGGAGTGCTTACTGCAAAAATTGTTAAGAAAGATCCCTATAAGGGATAGCTTG